>JAQSDP010000461.1 GCA_029945985.1 bacterium
CGCCGGGGCTTTCACCAGCACGACCGCGGGCCTGATCCGCACACAGGGCACCAGGTCCATAAGCATCGGGGCAGCATTTACAGGCTCGCTTGAGATCAACAGCGGCACCACGAACGTCGCTGGCACTGCCGGCGGCTCGGTCACTATTCTGTCGGGCGCCGTAATGAACATCACCAACCAGACCGTCACCGTCAACGGCGACCTGACGATCGGCGGCTCGCTGATCAGTTCTTCCTCCAATGGGACCTTCAACGCCGCCGGCGCGAACGTCGTCAACAATGGATCTGTCACGGGAATCGCGTTCCGATTCAGCGGAACGTCACAAAATCTTTCAGGCACGGGTTCAATCTCATCCGGCGTCACCATTTTCAGCGGCTCGACCGTAACGCTCGGAAGCGATCACCAACTCGCCACACTCGTGGTCAACACGGGCGGCACGCTCAACACAGCCGCTTTCACATTGTCCCTGAACGGATCAGGTACGCCCTTGAGCGGAGCGGGGACGATCGCAAACGTCAACATCACCTACAACGGCACCGCGGCGCAAACAGTTCAGGCGACCAACGTCACCTACAACCGGGTCGGTATCAACAACGCCGCGGGCGTGACGCTCTCGACCGCGGAGACGGTCAACCAGCGTCTATTGCTCCTGAACGGCCAGTTCAACAACGGGGTGAACCTAAGCCTTGCGGCCGGCGCCACGATCGAGCGAAATAACGGTACGCTGCAGACGGCTCCGACGCTGCTCGGCAACGTCAATCTGGTCTACAGCGGCTCAGCCGTTGTTACGACCGGAATCGAATTCCCGACATCCACAACAGTCGTTAACGATCTCTCTGTAACCAAAGTGGGAGCTGCGAACACGGTAACGCTCGACGCCAGCCGAACCGTGAACGGTGCATTAACGCTAACAACCGGAAGATTGCTCACCGGCGCGTTCAACATTATCATTGGCCCCGTAGGAACGGCTTCCGGAACGGCTAACGGTTATGTCATTGGTAGCATCCGCAAGACAGTTGCCGGCCCGGGATCGACCGTCTACCCTGTCGGCACAGCGGCCGGTTATTCCCCCGCGACAATAAATATTGACAGCGGCTCCGGGAGCTTTACAGTCACGGCGGCCAACGGCGTTATCGGCGGCCTAGCTGCCGCTAAGGCGCTAAACCGTTACTGGTCGCTGTCGCAGTCTGGAATAACTCACGCGGACATCACGTTCGCGTATCAACAGTCCGACGTTCCGGGCCCGGCTAACGAGCCCGGATTCGACTTCTTCCGGGATGGTGGCGGGGGCACTTTCTTTGACCCGTCATCCCTCGACACAGGGAACAACATCGCAACTCTCAACAACGTCACTCAGTTTTCCGACTGGACGCTGTACGACCCGACCCCTAACCCGGACACGACCGTATCGAGTACAGCCGATGCCGGACCCGGCACTCTTCGTCAGGCAATCTTGGACGCCAACGCGCTGGCCGGAGCTGACACCATCGTTTTTAACGGAACGTTCGGCAGCGCGCAGACAATACTGCTGACCAGCGGCGAGATGCTGGTTAGCGACGAATTAACAATAACTGGTCCAGGGGCAAATCTCCTGACGATCAGCGGCGGCAACTCGAGCCGGATCTTTTCGATCGCATCGGGCGAAACCGCGACGTTTAGCGGATTCAGAATGACGGCGGGTAATGGAATCGGTGGAACCGACGCAGGGTCCGGCGGCGCGATATACAGTCTTGGCAATTTGGATCTCACGAACGTTGCGATAGATGCAAATACCGCTTCGGTGAGCGGGGGCGGCATCTTCTCCTCGGGTGGAACGCTGGACGTTACCGGTTCTACCATCAGCCGTAACTCGGCGGTCGCGGATGGCGGCGGAATCCATATCAATAGCACGACTGCAACCGTTCATAACTCGACGATCAGTGGCAACTCTGCCACAGCCAGCGGCGGCGGCATCAACATTGTCTCGGGACCGGTGACCATCACGTACTCGACAATTGCCAATAATGGTGCGGGGGTCAATGGCGGAGGCGTTAATGGGGCTTCGACGGCTGGCAACACAATCATCGCTGATAATACAGCGACCGGAAGCGGCCCGGATTACAACGGAACATTGACGTCGCAAGGCCATATGCTGCTCGGGAACACCTCCGGGGCTACGATCGCGGGCACTACGACTGGCAACATCACTGCAGCTCCGCAACTTGATCAGCTTACCAACAACGGCGGTCCCACGGAGACACACCGCCTTCAGCTTACGAGCCCGGCGGTCGACGCGGCTGACCCGATCACCTTCCCTCCTACAGACCAGCGCGGAATGCCCAGACCAGTGGACGGAAACGCAACGGGCGGTGCAAGGGCGGACATCGGAGCGTTTGAGCTTATGATCACGACTGCCGCTGATGTGATCATTTCCGGGCGGATACTGGCGTCAAACGGTAGGCCAATTTCGGGAGCCCTGGTCGAGCTCAATAGCGCAAAGGGAGAACCGCTGTCCGCGAGGACAAATACATTCGGCTACTTCCGGTTCAAGGAAGTGGAAGTAGGAGAATCGTATGTAATGACGGTCTCGGCGCGCGGCTTCAATTTTGCCCCGCTCTTCTTATCGGTCAACGACAACATCGATGGCCTGATCATTACGCCAACCGGCAGGCGCTGACGTCGGAAATCACTTCCGACAACCTTGTAAAGGCAGGAACCGTAGTCGCCTGCCTTTACTTTTTCTCTCCCGGACGATATCTCACGATCGCTCCCGCATCGACATCCTTTGCGGTGAAAGCGACGCTCTTATATTCACCCTTAGCAAACATCTCCGCTTGATCTGCGTGATATGGCGACTCAGGCCGTCGGCTTTGCCCGTACGCGAGCACAGAGAGCGCCCGAGGGACATCGCCAAACTCGACCGCTATCACCCACCCGTCTCCACCGGTCGCGATAAGCTTGCCATCGTCGGCCCGGGTGTAGTTCATTATCCGAAAGCAACCGAGATCGTTGCCGCATCCGCCGACTGGCACATCTACTTTGCCGCGGCGAACTCGATGAACCTCGCCCCATGACACGTCGAAAGTTCCGTGACGCTTCTTAGTCTCATCGACGGCCCACAGGAACGACGCCACTGCCCGATCTTTATCAGCCAATCCACTCGGCGTTTTAAGTGGGTCGTCCACGCTCCAGACCTTTGCATATCGTTGCGAATCAGGCATCGGCTGACGACGGTCTTCGCGGATCCCGGAATAATGCTGCCACCAGATCTCGAACAGCACCGAGCCGCGGCTCTCCGGCAGCATGGTGTTGTCCCAACGTTCGAGCAAGGAAACAGCAGATAAAACATCACCCGATGGGCTCGCTTCCCGAAGCGCCGCGACCAATTCGCCCTTCACACGGTCGGCCAAAAGCGCCCGATGGTCGTGCTTCAACTTCCATACGTCCTCCAGGCTGTACTTCTCATCACCGCCGATCAGTTGGATCGCAAGCTGCGTCCGCAGCGACGCACGCGGCGGTTCGAAATTCGGATGTTTGTTTACCGTCACTATCGGGCCTCGAACGTTCGTGTAGTGCGGCGAGCTGTTCTCGTTGTGTATATAGCCGCCCGGAGGATTTTCGAACTGCGGCAGATCTTCAAACGGGACAAGTCTGGTCCAAACATCGGAGCTTCCTTTCGCCGGAATCGCGGTTAGCTCGTCAACCGGCGGATGCGGCAGCAGCGGCAGCGACGCATTCCATATATAGAAGATGTTTCCGGCACGGTCGGCGTAGGTAAAGTTCGACGTCGGCCTCGCCCGCATACGCATCGCGTCCTTCCATTCCGCCAGCGACTTCGCACGCATCATACGTAGGAACTGTTCGCCGCCGCGGACCTCGCCGTCGCCCGCATACTTGAACACATATATCTTGCCGCCGCCGCGATAGATCACCGGCCCGAGATCCGTCGACCAAACTTCACGGGTCTCCGTCGATAGCGCATCGCCGTTGCGGAACGGCACCTTCACAAGTTCCCGCGTCAATGCGATCGATTTGCCGTCAAACAAATAATGGTCAGCCTTCTTAGGATCCGCTTCCAGTTCGTAGATCTGATCCAGATCCTGAGAGTTGTTGGTGGTCGAGAATCCAAGGTCTTTATTGAATCCGCCGATCACCGCGAACGGCCCGCCGATCCGAAAATCGCCATAGAAATCTAAAACGCCTGGCACCGTGATGTGTCCTTCGTAATAGCCCGCGTTCCACTGCAGATGCGGGTTCCGCATCAATATCGCTTTACCTGATTTGGTGCGACTCGGAGCAAACGCCCATGCGTTCGATCCGTCATCGGGATGCGGATTGCGGACATTCATGTCCGCAACTCCCTCTGCGTTCGAGTCATTTTGCGGCTGTCCTTGATTCTGCGGCGGATTGATCTTGTCCAGAAAGCGTCTGATCTTCTGCGGACTCGGCTGAGAAAGTTCCGTCGACGCGACATCGAAACCCGTAAAATCCGTCGGCATGCCCGCCGGAAACTCAGCAGGATTCACAGCCACGTACCGGTTCGCGCCAGCCGCAAACCCCTCATAGATCTCGCGTACATCCCGCGAAAGGGACGCATACTTCTTGTCCGTCTTCGACCGCAGCCTACGCACCGCAAAGTCCGACTCGATTCGCTCAGCACCGGCGACCGACGCCCAACGGCCACTCGCCCGCAGGATCGAGAAAGGCGTCGTCGTGCCGTAATCCTCACACTGCATCCACGCAAGCGCATATCCCGCAGATCTGAGATCCTTCGCCCGAATGTGCGGCACGCCGTAAGCCGTTCGGATCACCTCAACGTGCGACGTTAACCCATCGCCGGGTAGCACCTGGGCAAATACACCTGTCGCCGCAAACAAGAAGGCAGCCGTGGTTGCGCACAACAACCTAATAGATGATTTTCGTTTCATTTAGTCTCGATAGTACAACAGGGCGTGATAGGGTTCACCGGCCATTATAGCGCGGCGAATGAACACCGATTGACTTGCCGCCGTTTCAGGAACAGTATTGAATATAGACGAAGTCTCGCTCTCTCGTCCTCAGCCTACCCGAATTCGTCGGATCTATTCTGAAATACTAGAGCCATTCAAGGCGATCCGCCTTGGCAAAGCAGGAGCACTATGTCCGACAAACTAAATCTCATTGAGACGATCGCCGGCCAAGACAGGTTTTCAGAATTCGCTCGTCTGATGGGCACGTCCGGCGCTTACGATGTGTTCAGCCGCGACGGCGACTTCACCGTTTTCGCACCGACTAACGACGCGTTTCAGCAGATCCCCGATAAGGAAATGAGCTTTCTGATGCAGGAGGAAAATCTTCCGAAGCTAAAGTCGATGCTCAAGTATCACGTGCTGCCGGGCAGGCTTCTTGCCGAAGATGCGGGTGCACTTCGCCGCACGGTCAATATTTCGGGCCAAGATGTCCGGTTCACCAATGGCGACTGCATTCGCATTAACGGGGCCGCTCTGCTCGACCGCAATCTCGAAGCCTCCAACGGCCTGGTCCACGCCATCGACGCGGTACTGATCCCAAGCCGGCAGGAAGACTAGCGGAAAAAGCCACGTCAGTTTTTGCGAGCGATCATTCAACCGCCCGCGTCAATTCCATTCCGTGCCGGTCCATTTCGGTACCACAATTCTCACACGTCCAACCGCCCCATAATGCTTGCCGTAGCGAGGCCGGTGTCCGATATCGCGGCACCCGGGTCCGACAACTTGGACACCCGCCCCGGGCGTTCACGTCCGCCTGAGCCTTTGCCGCAAGAGCGAAAACGATCATCAAAGCAACAGTTACGCTAACAGTAACCACCATCGATTCATACCTCCCTTCTGCCGCATAGACGATTCCGCAGACTTAATTTGCGTCGTCGATACGCGTTAGCTATCGGAGACCAATGGAACCGATACTTCACAGCTTTGCTTACTCGCTCGACTATCTTCGCGACCTGATCGCCGATGTGACAGACGAGTCGATGACCGAACAGCCAAACGGCATCGCGAATCACCCGTCGTGGACGATCGGCCACCTCGTGTTTATCGCTCAGGCGATCGGTGGCGTTATCGGCATCGAACCATGGCTCGGCGAAGAATGGGCGCAACAATTCGGCCCCCGTTCTAAACCGGGCGACTTATCGGCCGGACCGCACGCGTCCCCGCGTGCCACGCCGCCGTTCGGTGGATGGTCTAAGGACGGTCTCCTCAACGCCCTCACCACCGCCCAAACAAAACTGACCACCGCCGTCAAATCGCTCACCGACGCCGAACTCGACGCGCCTTTCCCCGACCCATCCTACGCCGACGTCTTCCCAACTGTCCGCCACGCCCTTACCCACGTCCTCCTCGGCCACACCGCATTTCACATCGGCCAGATCTCCATGTGGCGACACGCGATGAAATTCCCGCCGATGGCCCGATCGTACGAATAACCATAGGGCCGAGCGTCAAACAACCTTTTGAATAAGGGCGAATAAGGGTTAGTATTCACTGACCCTATTCCCTCTAAATTCATCTATGAAGCGTTGCCCCCAGTGCCGCCGCGACTATCACGACGAGACGTTACTCTACTGTCTCGATGACGGCAACCCTCTGCTCGACGGCCCCGCATCCGGGTCAGAACCGCCTGCGTCAGCGGGCGGCCAGTTCGATGACGGACCGAAGACGGCGATCCTGTCTGAGCCGTATCAGGTATCTGCTGGATTCCGAGACGCTGAGCCGAAAACCGCCCTCTATCAAAACGTTAGTGACGATTCGATTGTAAAATCCATCGCGGTTCTGCCGTTCGTCAACATGAGTGCCGATCCGGAGAATGAGTATTTCTGTGATGGGATCGCCGAAGAGTTATTGAACGCTCTGGCAAAGATCGACGGTCTCAGAGTAGCAGCGCGCACCTCTTCTTTTTCATTCAAGAGCAAAAACGCTGCGGTAGGCGAGATCGGCAAAGCTTTGAACGTGCGAAGTATTTTGGAAGGCAGCGTAAGAAAATCGGGCAATCGAGTGAGGATAACGGTTCAGTTGATCAACGCTGCGGACGGCTATCACTTGTGGTCAGAGGTCTATGACCGCGAATTGCGGGACGTATTTGCCATCCAGGACGAGATCACAGCCGCGACCATAAAGAATCTAAAGCTCAAACTCTTAGAGTTTCCGGTCGGCAATATAGGACGGCCGGAGAACTTTGAGGCCCATAACGAATGTTTGAGGGGTCGGCATTATCTAAATAAACGGACGGCGGATGACATTTTGAAGGGTGTTCAATATTTTGAGAAAGCCCTTCTTATTGATAAAGATTATGCTCCCGCTCTTTCCGGTCTGGCCGATTCATATAATCTGCTGGGGGCGGGCGATTATGCGGTTATGTCACCTGATGACGCCTTTCCAAAAGCGAAGGAAGCGGCATTACGGGCTCTGGAGATCGATCCCGCCTCTGCCGACGCGCACACTGCGTTGGGTTGGTCAGCAATGGTTTATGACTGGGACTATGTTAAGAGCGAAACGCACTATCTCAAGGCCATAGAGATCAAACCTGGCTATGCAACTGCTCACCATTGGTACGGAATGCTTCTCGCCGAACGAGGCGATTTCGACGAAGCAGTCTCGGAAATGAAGCACGCCTGCAGTCTCGATCCCTTGTCACCGATCGTCAATGCCGATCTCGCATGGGTTCTGTATAACGCCCGTCGGTACGACGAGGCCATCGCCCAGTGTCGAGCGACGCTCGAGATAGAGCCGAACTTTTCAGTCGCGTATTGGAATCTCGGTCAGAGTCTGCGAGAAAATGGATCGCTTCCCGAAGCGATCGCCGCTTTTGAAACAGCCGACCGGCTATCAGGCGGAAACCAAGTGTTTCGTGCCGCACTGGCACATGCATTGGCACTCAATGGCGAAAGAGATCGAGCAACTGAGATTCTTGAAGAGTTTTCGCGCAAATTGGCCACTGCGTATGTTGCCCCCCACGCGATGGTCATGATCTATATCGGACTCGGTGAACACGATAACGCGTTTGAATGGCTTGAGCGTTCATTCCAGGAACGGTCTGATTTTATTGTCGAAGCCAAGATAAATCCTGCCATTGATCCACTGAGAGACGATTCGCGATTCGATGGACTTCTTAGACGTGCCAATTTATCGGATAGGATCCTATGAAACGATGCCCTCAATGCGGACGCGAGTACGACACGTCGATGATGTTCTGTCTCGATGACGGAGGCGAACTTCTCTTCGGCCCCGCGTCCGGGTCAGAACCACCTGCGTCAGCGGCTGGGTTCCCATCGGATGAACCACAGACCGCGATCCTTTCAGAACCGCCTGCGTCGGAGCTCTCCAACCAGGGTGATGCCGAAACCCGTCCTCAAATACACACGACCGCGAAGACCGCAGTGATACCAGATTTCCATCCGCACACTGCCTCCCGCAAGAGCACATTGATCGCAGGAGTACTCGGCATCATATTCATCAGCGCCCTTGGTATCGGTAGCTATCTCTACTACGGTCGCGGTTCGGCCAAACAGATAGACTCTATAGCGGTAATGCCGTTCGTCAACGACAGCGGGAATGCCGATGTCGAATATCTCTCCGACGGAATGACCGAGACCCTCATCCGCACCCTGTCGCAGATGCCGAATCTAAACGTAAAGGCTCGGTCATCCGTTTTTCGTTACAAAGGCAAAAACGCGGACGCGAAGACTATCGGTAAAGAATTAGACGTTCAAGCGATTCTGAACGGCCGGGTCGTGCAGCGGGGCGAACAGTTGATCCTCAATCTCGAACTCATCGATTCCCTGACCGAGAATGTTATCTGGACCGACGAATACAACCGAAAGCAGTCAGATCTGGTCACGCTGCAGAATGAGGTCGCGCGTGACGTGTCCACCAAATTAAGACTTAAGCTATCAGGAGCCGACCAACAAAAACTCGCGAAGGTCTACACCAACGATCCCGAAGCATATCGTCTCTATCTTCAGGCCCGGTTCTATTTGAACAAACGAGTCGGAAAGCTATTCGACCGAGCTGAAGGTTACCTACAACAGTCGATCGATAAAGACCCGAATTTTGCTCTTGGATACGCAGGCTTGGCAGAGTTCGTGGGTCAGCGTGACCGGCCGAGGGCTAAGGAATACGCCCTGCGGGCACTTGCTCTAGATGATCAGTTATCAGAGGCCCACGCATCGCTTGGTTACCAATACCTGCTTGATTACAGCTGGGCGGAATCGGAACAAAAATTTAGGCGAGCTATCGAGCTTGATCCGAACAACCACCAGGCCTATCAATTGAGCGGCTCGCGCCTGCTCATGCTCGGACGGTATGAAGAGGCACTTGCCGCGTATGACCACGCGATCCAGATCGAACCGACGCTGGTTGATATCCGCAACAACCGCGCGGCCGTTCTGGTGGCATCAGGCAAAATCGATGAGGCTATCGAGTATCTCAAGCAGTCGAGCGAGATCGACCCTTCATTTGCATGGACTCATTCGCACATCTCGTTCTTGTACAGAATGAAGGGAGATCACGCCAATTCGGTCGCGGAAAGAGCTCGTGCGGCGGAACTACTTGACCAGCCGGAAAACGCAAAACGGCTGCGTGACACCTTTGCAGAGTCGGGTTGGACCGGCTACCTGCGCGAACTACTCGGGCAAAATTGGGGAGTCTTGGGTCGCAGCGGAACCCGTGTCGCCAGCTTTCAGGCAGAACTTGGCGATAAGGAACAAGCGATCGCAAGTCTCAATATGGCGGCTGGAAACGGTGACTGGTGGCTATTCTCCATCAAATACGACCCTGCGTTCGATGCCCTGCGTGACGATCCGCGGTTTATGACGCTGTTAAAGAAGTTCGATTGGCCTGGATAAGAAGCGTATGAAACGATGCCCTGAATGCAGGCGGGATTACGTTGACGATACGCTACTCTATTGTCTCGAAGACGGAGTCGCGCTCGCTCAGGGTGCCGTCGCGTCGCCCGAAGAATCGCAGACAGCGATCATGTCAGAACCGCCTGCGTCAGCGGGCGGCCAGTTCGGTAATGAGGCCGCGACTCGGGCTCAGGACTTCACGACCGATCAGACCGAGCTCCTACCATCCGGAATCACCGAGCTGCCAACACCAAAGACCTTCGATAAACGCCTGCTGCTCGCTCCTATCATCACCGCGGTGATCGTTCTCGGCGGATTCTTTGGCTACAAATACTTTTCGCCGGCCAAGCAGATCGAGTCGATCGCTGTGATGCCATTCGCCAATGAGAGCGGAAATGCCGATATCGAATATCTCTCGGACGGGATGACCGAGACGCTGCCACACATTTTCGCTACGGGCAGATCTATCTCGCTGACATGGGCCGCATAGACGAGGCCATCGCCAAAGTGAAGCAAGCCCTTGAACTGGAACCTCTCGACCTCAATATGGGAGCGAATCTGGCCTGGCTGTATCTCTTTTCGCGGGAGAATGATAAGGCACTTGAACAAGCACGGAAGATATACGAGTTGGATCCGAATTTCCCGGTCGGACGCTGGATGCTAGGCGAAACTTATGCACTAAGCGGCATGTACGAAGAATCATTGCTGCTTAATGAGCAGACTTTAAAAAACGATCCGACCAGTCAGTTCGCTTTGCGGAATATAGGTTTTGCCTATGCAAAATCCGGACGTCGACAAGAGGCCGAGGAAATCGTACAAAGATTCAAAGACCTCCGCAAAACTCAATATGTTCTTTCCTACAGGTTCGCAAGTCTGTATGCCGGGCTTGGCGACAAGGAAGAAGCCTTTGCCGAACTTGAAAGAGCTTTCGAGGAACGCGACTGGCAGTTGCAGCGAATTAAGGTTGACCCGTTTATGGATCCACTCCGCAGCGACCCGCGATACAAAGACCTGCTCAAACGGATGAATCTGCCGGAATAGACTTTATGAATGCAGGCCCGATTATTATGATGACGCGTTGTTGTCTTATCTCGATGATGGAAGTGGGCTGCTCGAAGGCCAAGGCAACTGGATCGGCAAGTCTACGCCGAAGGAGAGTTCGATCAGAATGTATGGACCATTCACGGTGATCCGGACACTGAGTCATAATCAACCGTCCCGCGACCGTCGAGCTAATCTGCGCGACCATCGTCAATCGCATCCCGATCTGAACGCGGCAGAGCCTGGGTTTATCACTTCTGAAAAGCTGGCTGCAAATAGATATCGCTCAAAGCGATCTAGGTTTCTAAATAAATTAGTCCAGGCCTGCGGCGTACGGAATAGCTGATGATCGCCCTAAGAGGAAGCCATATGTCTATGAATGAAAAAGTTGCCCTGATCACAGGTGCGAGCAGCGGAATCGGGAGGGCGACCGCGAAGGCGTTTGCCGTACAGGGAGCTAGCGTGATCCTTGCCGCCAGACGTCAGGACGAACTCGACTCCCTGGTGGCCGAGATCGAAGTCGGCGGCGGGAAAGCGACCGCTATCAAGACGGATGTGTCCAAAGCTCAGGACGCCGAGCAGATGGTCGCCCACGCGATCGCGACGTTTGGCCGTCTCGACTACGCGGTGAATAATGCCGGGATAGAAGGCCAGATCGCGAACATTGTCGATCTCGAGGAAGATGACTGGGACAGGGTTCTCGATATCAATCTAAAAGGTAATTATCTGTGTCTGCGATACGAGGCTCGGGCAATGCTCGAAGGCGGACGCGGCGGAGCGATCGTCAATATCGGATCGGTAAACTCGTTCCTCGGTTTCGGTGGCGGAGCTGCGTATGTGGCGTCCAAGCACGGGCAGGTCGGCCTAACGACGAGCGCGTCCGCCGAACTGGCGCCGCACGGTATCAGAGTCAACATCGTTTGCCCAGGCTTTGTCGATACGCCGATGCACCACCGGATACGAGGCATCATCGGTGACGAGATCTTCGACCAGGGGATGGTGCCGCAGGTCCACGTCCGACGTGTGGGAAAGCCCGAAGAGATAGCGTCCGCGATACTTTATCTATGTTCAGACGAAGCGGCCTTTATAACCGGTACGACACTGACACCCGACGGCGGATTCACGATGACCGTTTGAGAGGCCAAAAAAAGGAGCGAAAGGATGCCAATTACCAGTTTCAACAACTTCACCGACGGTCTTCAGCCAGATGAAAGAAGCCGCGGCCATTTCATTACCAACACCAACCTCGCCGATGACCGCCTGTGGGTACCTTACGCAGAGGGTGTCTGGTTCCAGCCGTGCCTTATTAACGTCACCACGGGTGGATTTACTGTAATTTTAAAAGGCTTGCCCGGCGCTTCCCTGGGGACCCACTACCATGTTGGCACCGTTCGCGGGTATACAGTACAAGGCCACTGGCGATATTTGGAGCATGACTGGATCGCCGAACCCGGAACTTTCATTTACGAACCCGCCGGCGAGGCTCACACGCTAGTTATCACCGAGGACTCGCCTGAACCCGCCATCATTTTCTTCGCGGTCGAGGGCGGCCTCATCTATCTGGACAAACCGGTCGATGGCGGCTTTGCAGCCTACGAGGATGGGTTCACCATGCTTGAGTTTACACGGCAGTATTATCGGGAGGTAGGTTTGGATGTGAGCGAGCTGGATCGGTTGGTGCGTTGATACGAAACAAAAATGAATATTAAGAATTTCGTTCTTGCGTTAGCTGTACTGATATTTTGCCTTTTTCATCTTTCAATACTGCTTGCCCTCCTGTTTCTTACCGTGCCCGCTGCGGTAGCTCAGACTTCGGGATCGCCAAGCCCGTACCTTTTCATCTGGTCAGGCGACAGCGACGGAAAGGACTCGGATTTTCTTGCGGTGATCGATGCCCGCCCGGACTCGTCGACGTACGGTGAGGTCGTCGCGACTTTGCCGGTGGGAGAAAAGGGGACGTTTCCGCACCACACGGAATACGAATTCCCCCAAAATTCAATGCTGCTTGTAAATGGGTGGGGAGCTGGAAGAACGTACGTCATTGATCTTCGCAATCCCACAAAGCCGAA
>JAQSDP010000462.1 GCA_029945985.1 bacterium
GTCCCCTTGCAGATGCCGCGGCGAGTTTCATGGGAGCGTTTGGGGCGGCATTCATTACCGTCGGGGCGTTGATCTCGATTCTCGGCAATCTGAATGTCGGGCTGCTCGGCGGTACGCGGCTGCTGTTTGCGATGAGCGAGCAGAAAGATCTGCCGGCGGTCGTGAGTTCGACTCACTCGAAGTTCAAAACGCCTTATATCGCCATCATCTTCTCGGCTGTAGTCATTCTGTTCCTAACGATCTTCTCGTCCTTCATCACAGCACTCGCAATAGCGACGATCACGCGTTTGTTGGTCTATGCGACCACGTGTCTTGCACTTCCCGTCTTTCGCAGACGCGGCGATGCCCCGGAAGCGAAGTTTCTTGCACCGGCGGGAATCGTCGCGGCCTTCTTGTCACTGCTGCTGATAGTCTGGCTTTTAACGCAGGTGGATTTTGCTCGTGAGGGCGTGCCGATCCTGCTCGCGGCCGTCGCGGGGCTAGCAGTTTACTTACCGTACAAATATCTGGTCCGTAACGACACGACTATTTGAACGCTCCCTTGCCGAGCAAATTCTGCTGGAGATATTTGATCGTATCGTTGAGCGTTTCCTGCGGATCCCGAGGTATAAATCCGAGCTCCTCCTCAGCCTTAGAGGAATCGAAATACCAAAAATGCTCAGCCTGTTCGACCTCTTTCGAGGCGACGGGTGATGCCTTGCCCCAGTGAGTGAAGACGGATTCGATCATTGACGACGCCGAGACGGCGAGTTTCTTAGGCATCTTCAGCATCGGAGCGGAAATTCCGCTCAATCTTTCCAATCGCCCAAAGAATTCTCTAAACGTCAGGTTAGCCGAGCCGAGCAAATACTTCTCTTGATGCTGGCCCTTTTCGACCGCGGTAATGAAAGCCGCGGCGGCATCGCGAGCGTCGACAATACTCAGGCCTCCACTCGGGGTGTACGGGATCTTGCGGGCGAGGAAATCGAGGACGATCTTGGTCGAGCTGAGGCGCTCGTCGTTAGGGCCGAGTAGCAGCGTCGGGTTCATGATGACGAGCTTGCGGCCTTCGCCGTCGAAATTCTCCAAAGCCGCTCGTTCCTGATAATACTTCGACGAGTAGTAAGCCCATTGCGAGATCACATCGACCGGCTGCGGGAATGTCTCGTCGAAGATCTGTTCATCTTCGCTGACGGCGATGGTGCCACTCGATGACGCAAGGATCATCGTCTCGACGCCGGCTTTCGTCGCCTCTTCGCATAAGATCCGAGTACCTTCGACGTGAACCTTGTTCATCGCCGCGGCGTCGTTGTTGTCGCGAGAGACTTTGCCTGCGAGGTGATAGATCACCGAAACGTTTGTAACGGCTTCAGCGACTCGGTCGCGATCCGTAACCGACCCGATAAATGGCTCAACACCAGCATTCGTCATCCACGCCGGGACGCTCGACGCCATCACTCGGAGATTTCTAGCTCCGGAGTCGATCAATTGCCGGACGATCTCCGCACCCAGGAATCCGGTCCCGCCGGTGATGAGGGTTTTCTTTTCGGTTTTTGCTAGGGCTTTCTTTTTGGGCATGTCATTTTTAAACGCGGAGATCGCCGAGAACGCAGAGAGCTTTAGAAATTGTTGACCACACGCCGAACGCCGTCGCGAAGTAGTTTGACATTAAAATTAATGAGAAGACCTAGTCGCAGATCGCTCATCCTAAGATATGACAGCAACTGGGCTTCGTGAACAGGCATCAGCCTTTCGATCGCTTTGAGCTCGACGATCACACATTCTTCCACGAGAAGGTCAATTCTATAGCCCGCATCCAGTCGGACTCCGTCATAAACAATCGGCAGAGTTAACTGTGACTGAACCTGATGCCCGTGTTGGGCAAGTTCGTGCATCAGACAAATCTCGTATGCTCCCTCCAGCATTCCGGGACCGAGAGCTTTATGAACCTTGATCGAAAACTCAATAATCTTACCGCTGATCTCATTCAGTTCATCCCTCGATCTCATACGTAAACAGAACCTCGGCGTTCTCCGCGCCCTCTGCGTTAAAATCGGCCTATTCCCATGTTCGCTTGATCGGGTGTGCTTCGGTATTGAACACGACGTTCCTGAAATCGAGCGTCTTGTCCGGGGCGAATAAGAGATAGAAATATTTGAACGTTTCCGCGAGGACGAAGCTTTGCATTGCGTCGTTCTTTTCTTTTGTGACGACGCTCTTTAGGTGGGCGTAGCCAGCATCGGTGCGGCAGTGTTTGACGAAGTCGTCCCAGAGCTTCTTGCCCATCGCGAGATACTTCGGGTCCTTAGTGTATTGATAGAGATAGTGCGTCGATTCAACGATCTCGGGGCGGAGCGGGTATCCGGCGTGCTCGACCTGACCGGTCTTATAGTTGTAAACCTCGGGCTCGATTCCGTGGAAGTTCCACATCTTGAAGGATGAATCCTGCAGGCGTTTGGCTCGGTCGAGGTCGCCTGATAGGGCTAGGATCGCCGGGAAGAATGCGTCGAGAGCACCCCAGGTGGTTTCCGTCCGTTTTCCGGTAACCATGTCGGCGTGGCCGTACCAGAGTTCGCCGTTCACGTCGTCGGCGAGATACTTGTTGATCGCGATGATGCTGTCGTCCCACATCGCCTTGCATTGTTTATCGCCGAAGAGTTTCCAGCATTTGAAGAGATACTCGTAATACGAATCGATCTCGGCGGAGACGTGGCTACCGGTGTTCGTCCACTGCCTTGTCTCTACGTTGATCCGGGTGCCAACAAGGCCGATCGGCGAGCGGCGTTTATAGGTTTCTACGAGCGCTCGTTTAGCTTTCTCATAATAGATCGGCTTGCCGGTGAGTTTGCTGAGCGTGCCGAACTCTATCAGCAACGTTCCGGTCTCGGCCGGATTAGAGATAGGTGTCGAAACCTTTCCAGTTCGAAGATTGACATGTTTATACGGCAAGCCCGTCGGCGATTCGAATGCCGGTAACAGCCGTCTTCCGAGATCATCGGCGAGCTTAAGCAATTCTTTGTCGCCGGTTATCTGATAGGACGAAAGCAACCCACCGAGCAGCCTGATCACGATCTCGAACTTCTGCACGCTTAGGTCTTTATCGAAATTGAGCGTCTTCTTGACGTACTCGCGGGTCGCGTCTGCCTCTTGCCTGAGGCCCATGATGTACATGGTGTCGAGGCCGTCAACCGGCGACATCAGAAGCGGCTCGGCGTACCAGTTATGATGCGACTTGCTGAGGGGTTTTAGATCATCGTTGCCCCACGCGTGCTTCTTGTAGCCGTTCCACGCGTGGAGAAACTCAGCTTTTACGCTTTCAGCTGCGGCTTTTCGATCAATCTTCGCGAAAGATTGTGAAAGGGCCCCGAGGTTGAGTATCGCGGCCGCGATCAAAAGAATGAAGAGTCGTTTCATCTACGGTTGTACTGGCTGCGTTCCGGAGATCACGATCGGGTCTCCGAAGCCAAGCTCCTTCAGACGCGGAAGTTGGGTCTTCGCGTCACCGACGACCAACCACACCATTTTATTTGCGTCGAAATACTTTCCTGCGAGTTCGCGGATGCGACCTACTGTCATCGCTTTCACGATCGCTTCCCGTTCGTTCACATAATCGGGCTTCCATCCGTACTTGCTGATGTTGTCGAGCATGCCAAGCTTCGCACCGGCTGTTTCGAACGCACGCGCATTACTTTTTATAAGAAAGCTCTTCGTCGTTTCCAAGTCTGCGTCCGAAAACTTCTTGCCGTAATTCTGCAATATCTCTTGGATGAGCTGGGCCGATTCAAGGGTGACGTTGCTGCGAACGCCGCTCGAGATGGTGAACGTACCCGGCGTGCGGGTACCCGAAAAGCCGGAGTTGATACCGTAGGTGTAGCCTTTGCCCTCGCGAAGCTGCTGAGTCAACTGAGACGCGAATCCGCCGCCGCCGAGAATATAGTTCGCGACGACCGCCGGATAGTAATCCTTATCTGTCACGGCGAGCGCCGGATAGCCGATGCGAATTACCGATTGCGAGGCATTCGGCACATCGTAAAAATAGACCTGCGATTTGGCCGGCGGTGCCGGAGTTTTGTAAGAGGGGACCTCGACAGTCTTAGGTTTCCAGTCACGCTCCAACCCAGCGAGCGGAGAGATAACGGCACCTTTATCGAGAGCTCCGACGACATGCATGCGTGCGACTGACGGCGAGATCGCAAGCGAATAGAAAGACTTGAGATCGTCGATCGTAATGGAGTTGACTGTTTCGACAGTGCCGAGGGCGCTGCGAGAATACATATTGTCCTTACCATAGATCAGAGTGTTGTATTGATTTTGAGCGATTGCGAGCGGATTCGCCTGCTGCTGGCGGATCTGTGAGATGACCGCTTGTTTTTGCAGCTCAAATTCCTTCGAATCCCAACGTGGCTGCAGAAGTATCTCTTCCACGAGTGCGACCGTCGCCGGGTAATTCCGAGCAAGTGTATTTCCAGTTACGAAAATTCCCTCTTTTCCGCCATTTACATTGATCGTTGCTCCGAGCTGATCGATCGCTTCTTCCAGTTCCTGCGGAGTTTTCTTTGCGGTGCCTTGCGTCAGCATTCGAGCCATCAGGTTTGCAACACCCACCTTGTCGAGATCTTCGAGAAGCTGGCCGCCATCGATCTGTATATCGAATTGAACCAGCGGAACCTCCCTGTTCTCGATTCCGAGCACACGCATTCCGTTGGACATCTTCTGTTCCCAGACGGCCGGGATCTTTACCGCGGGCGACGGACCATATGGCGGCTCCTTGGTTCGGTCGAAGCTTGAGGGCGTTTTCAAATACTGCGCCTGAACGGAAGCGTCCACTTCCTTCTCCGCTCCCTGAACGATCGGCTCCTCGACGACCTCCGCTTTCTTCGATCCGTCGAGAGCCAATGCGATCTCGCCTTTCGGCACGAAGCTTGTCGCGACGAAATTTTTTCCTTTGATGTACTTATCGTAAACCCGTACGACATCCGCCGGAGTAACCGCCAGGATGCCCGCGATGTTCTTCTCGATGCAGCTCGGGTCGTTCGCGAAAATGCTGCACTGCGTGATCTGTGCTCCTTTGCCCAAGACGTTGGAGAGAGAATTGTAGAACGCGGTTTCCTGTCCAGCCTTGATGCGATCGAGGTCTTTCTGAGAGATGCCGTTCTTTTCGAATCTGGAAAAAGCCTCGCTCACGGCAGCCGCTACTTCGTCGAGGTCCTTACCCTGGAACGCTCTAACCTCAAGCTGCGTTTGACCGGCCAGCTCTGACGTAAAGTTATACATCGAGGCTCCGGGTGCAAGCTTTTTCTCTTCGACAAGTACCTGATACAGCGGAGCTTTCTTGCCATCCGAGAGATATGTTGTAAGCACGTCGAGTGCATACGAATCGGGGTGGTAATCCTCGACGGATGGCCATGCCATTGTCAGTTCAGGCAAACGCGCGTAGTTGTCTTCATGATAGAACTTGGCGGTTTGCGTTACGACACCTGAACGCTTTGGCTGCGGATTTACTTCCTCACCACGCTTGATCTCGCTGAAATACTTTTCGACCCACTTCCTTGCTTGTGCTGGGTCGAAATCACCGGCGACGGTCAACGTCACGTTGTTTGGGACGTACCAGCGTCGGAAAAACTCCTTCACATCCTCGAGCTGTGCAGCCTTCAAATCGTCAAGCGATCCGATCACCTGCCAATTGTACGGATGGTCGGCCGCATAGAGAGCCTTGTCGATAACGTACTGCGTATGCCCATACGGTTCGTTGTCGACGCCCTGACGTTTTTCGTTTTGGACGACCTCTTTTTCTTTCGCAAGTACCGGCTCGGTCACCGTGTTGATGAAATATCCGAGTTTGTCCGCTTCCGCCCAGAGCATCTTCTCAAGCGCGTCGTTCGGTATGGTCTGGAGATAGTTTGTCCGGTCCCGGTTCGTGGATCCATTCGCGCCGGAACCGCCTATCTTTGAGCTCAACTTATCCAGCCCGCCCTTCCCGAGATTCTCCGATTCGAGAAACAAGAGGTGCTCGAACATATGAGCGAATCCCGTTCGACCCGCCTTTTCGCGAGCCGAACCGACATGGGCGGTTAAGGACACGGCGACGACCGGATCTGAACGATCGATATGAAAGATCACGTCAAGGCCGTTCGGCAAGGTGAACTTTTCATATTGAAGCTTGAACGAGGCGGGGCGCTGGCCGAACGCGAGCGTACTAACAAAAAAAACGACGATCCAGATGGAAATGATCTTCTTATGCATATTGGCTTCCCGAGACTTGTGAATTTGGGTGACAGACGACAACTACGCTCTATCCAGGTACAAAGGTTTCAATCAGAAAATTCTCGGCAATTCCGATGATAGTTTTTTCTACTACTGCTCGCATTCATATTCGGATGGCAAATAACTGACATCCTACTTTAATTTGAACGGAGTAATCATCATGAAGAACACTGTAAATCGTATCAAGAACGCCATGGGCTTTACGCTCATCGAACTGCTTGTCGTTGTCGCCACCACGCCCGTCCTGATCGGCTTGCTTCTCCCTGCGATCCAAAAGTAGGGAGATTCAAACAACTTGATCTCCCACTCGGGAAGGCTCGCACGCGGGCCTTCTCTTAATCTATTCATCGATCACGGGCTCCTGTTTCCGAGCCTTTCTTCTATCCGATTTCCAGCCTTTCCTTACCGCGGCGACGTCAAATCTGTCGCGTTTTCCGTCACGCATATTCTCGACTTCGTGTTGGACGCGAGCGGCGATCAGTCGGTATGCTTCCGTATTCGGAACGCCCTCGGTCATGTCGCGAAGTTCTTCGTACGAGAGAAGCTTGCCGACTTTTGCTCCAACCTTTGCTCCGATGCTGTCACGTTTGGGGATCGTCATCCCTTTCGGATACGCCTCAAAGGTTCCCCAGATGTAAATCGGGAGAATTCCGATCTTCTGATTCAGAGCAAGATAGCCGATCACCGGTTTAAACTCGGAAATCTCGCCGGTGGTTGATCGCGTGCCTTCAGGGAAGATCAGGGCATTGTATCCATCGTTGAGGATGCGGGTCACGTGACGTAGCGACTGCCGCAAACTTCCCGTTCTTTCGATGGGAACGAGCGTCGTGAAGTTGTTCATATACGCCCGTTTGTACTTGGTGTCGAACCAATAATCAGCCGCTGCGACTGCGACCGTCTGCTCGGCTACATCCGCTCCGAGAGCTCTCTTTACCAGCCCGGTATCGATGTGCGAAGCGTGATTTGGAGCGACGATGAAGTTAACGTGCATCGGAACGTTCGACTGCCCTTCGATCGTCGTATCGAGAACCCTTGTGTACAGGGATTCCTGGGCGAAATCGACCGCAGCATTACCGATTCTTCGCACGAGCGATGGAATGTGGATCTCCTCATCGTCCTTCTTCTCTTCGACCTTCGGCTCATCGGCAAGCCGTTTTGATTTATCGATCCGCTGAACTGCAGTTAAGAGTTCGCGAACCGTCTGAACCTCATTGAGGGTGTCGGGTGAAAGCACACGTCCGCCCGCATCTTCAACGGCTGCTTGCAGCTCGACGAACATCAACGAATCGAATCCGAGATCAGAGAGCCTATCTTCGACCGCGACATCCGACAACGGCCGACTGGAGACCGTCGCGACGATCTTGCGTATCCAAAGGAAGTTATCGTCGCCTTTCGACTCCACTGCCGCCTTCGTCTTCTTCTTATCCCTTTCCTCAAGCGCCTGCAGCATTGCCACAACTTCCGGACGTTTCACCTTCCGAGTCGCTGTTCGCGGGAGTTCGAAAGGCGTTATGTGCATCAGCTTGATCCGCTTGAAGAACGGGATGCCGGCAGCCACTTCGCGGAAGTGATCCTCGATCCGTTTATTGACCTCGGCTCGTGTTAACGCAATATCGTGCTCGTAGTCAGGCACGACGAGGGCCGAGATCTTCTCACCGCCATCCTGGTCCGGAAGTCCGACGACGCTCAGTTCCTTAACGAAACCGGACTTGCCGTATATATCTTCGATCTCGTCGGGATAAATATTCTTTCCGTTCGAATCGATGATCACGTCCTTTGACCGGCCGACGATATAGAGATTGCCGTCCTCGTCGATGCGGCCAAGGTCACCGGTTCGCAGCCAACGATCTTGCAGCACCGCCTCGGTCGCTTCCTCGTTGTTGTAATAACCGAGCATCACGTTCTGCCCACGTGCGATCACTTCACCAACGCCGTTGTCATCAGGATTCTCGATCTTCACTTCAACGCCCGGCAGCGGTTTACCAACGCTTCCGCGGAGGAGTTTGTTATCGGGCCGCGCAACCGTTAGCACCGGTGAAGACTCGGTCAAGCCGTAGCCTTCGAGCACGGTGAAACCGAGTCCGTGGAGGTCTTTCTGCACCTTTTCGCTCAACGCTGAGCCGCCCGAGATCATGTACCGAAGCTTTCCGCCCATGCCCTGATGGATCGGAAAAAAAACGATCGGGCCGAGATTGAACGGGGTGTTGTCGCGTAGCCACGCGTTGAACTCGATCATCGAGTCGGCAGCATCGGCGATCCAGTCGCCGCGCTCGCGAAGGCGAGTTTTGATCCGGCGGTGCAGCATTTCCCACAAAGCCGGTACTCCGACCATACCGGTCACGTGGCCCTTCTCGATCGCCCGCGTCAGTTCCTCCGAGGTGAGATCGTCGAGATATGTGATCTGCGTTCCATTCGAGAATGGCGTCAGAAATCCCGCCGAGAATTCGAAGGTGTGATGCATTGGTAACACCGACAGAACGCCGTCGGTGATGTCCATATCAAGCACGCTCGAGAGCATCGAGATCATGTTTGTGAAGTTCTTGTGCGAAAGCATCACGGCCTTCGGCTTACCAGTCGTGCCCGAAGTGAAGATCAAGGATGCAACCGCGTTCGACAGGATCTTGGGCGGCAGTAGAGCTAACCGATTAGCCTCTTCGATCTCGTCGGGCATCTCGTAGATCTCGTCGAATGGATACACCTCAATATCGATGCCGGCCTCGGCAAGTTTGTCCTTTAGATCAAGGTTTTCGGCGGCTAGCCGTGGGCTGATCGCGATCGCAGACGCTTCGCCCGCTTTGGCGAAGTTAACGATCTCCTCGACCGAACTCGCCGGATCGATCGGGATCGCGGTGGCCCCGGCTTTTAGGATGCCGAAGTAAGACAGGCCCCATTCGGGCATATTGTGCGAGAAAAGAATGACGCGGTCCCCGTGTTTGATTCCTTCGTGAGCGAAAAAACCGGCGGCTCGCAGGGTGAGTTCGCGCACATCTTCGAACGTGTACTGCTCGCGGCGGCCGTTGCGTTCGATACGCATCGCGACGCGCGTGCCGAATCGTTTGGTGGCCGTATCGAAAAGGTCGAGGAGGTCTTTGTAAGTGTGCTCGCGCTTTTCCTGGACCTTTAGCTCTTCCTCGAGCGTCGGCAGCACCCATTTCCGCATTCCCGGGAAATGAACGTTTAGCCAATAGTCGTACCAGTCAAGCTTTTCGGGATACCACGGAAGCAATTGCTTCTCTTTTTCTTTGACGACCGACATCAGCCCGCGGACGTTGTCAGATCGATAAAGATAGGCGTTGTCGATCATGAACGGTTTGAACATCGCAAACGCGTCCATCGTGTCTTTCGTGGTTCGCTTGAACTCTTCGGTAGATTTCTTGAGATCCGAGATGATGTTGCCGATCCGACCGCCACCCCAGCGAGGCGTCGCTCGATCCATCAGGCTATCGGCGCTCTTAGCGAGTTTATTCAGCATCGGAGCGCTTGTCAGCTCGTAAGTGCGTTGGCTGACCGGAATCGCCTCGACCATTCCGGCGAGCTTGTTGATCACGCTATTGCCGGTCTCCTTGTCTTCGAAATGCTGCCTTTTATAAAGCCCTACGAGCCCGACGATCCGTTTCATGTCGTTCGGGTTTGAATCGCCCGAGGACGCCTGGAAAACGAGCGGCGGTTTGTCGTCAACCAGTGCATTCATCGCCGCGGCAATGATCACACCGGACACCATGTCGACGGGGATCACGTCCAAAACAAGCTTCTCGTTGATGGGGATTATTGGCTGTCCGCGCAACGCGATCAGTATAAGCGGAGCGGTCGTGGTGAAGCCTTCGTTCCAACCGGGAAAGGGATACGCTTGAGACGATTCGACAATGGACGGCCGGACGAGGATTTTCACAATATCGTCCTGCTGGGCGATGATCTGCTCGGCGAGCGATTTCGAATAGGTGTAGATGTTCGTCCAGCCCCAATATTCGGCGCGCTCGGCTCCGAGTTCGGTCGTGCGTTCGCGGATCCACATCTTGCGCTCGCGGAAGATGGCGGATTTCAGTTCGCCTTCGTCGTCCGGGTCGCGGCCTTCCTCGATAAATCGATTACGTGCCTGCTCTCGGAACTTCGCCGCTTGAACGGCATCGTCTGCCTCTTGCCTGGCTTGCTCGCTCAATCGAGCGCAATCCTCAACCTCGCGATCGACGTCGAAGGTGGTGCCGATAAGTTCGTTCTTGCGCGGGAAATAGCCGACGACGGGCTCGTTCTCCCAGATCGCTCCGGAGCGTTTACCGGCGACAAAGCATGTCGAAACGTGAACGACGCGCGGCTTCTTCATCATCCGCGCCAGCTCGATGATGTTGTTCGAGCCGTTGATGTTCGTGCGAAGGGCGGATTCGAGCGGGGGGTTGAACGTGACGTTTCCGGCTCCGTTGATCAGAACGTCGGTGTCCTGCATGATCGCGCGAGCCTGATCTTCAGGCATCCCAAGATACTGATTGCCCACATCGCCGTTCACCGGAACGACCTTTTCCTTTATGAAATCCTCGAACTTATCGCCGTATTTCTCGCGCAGGGGATCGAACGTCGGCGAGGTGACAATACTCGTCCAAAACCTCGTCTTCGATTCGTTCTCATCCCTCGCGCGCACCGTCGCGTAGACCTTCCCGATATCAGGAAAATTGTTCAGCAGCATCGACAGCGTAACCTTTCCGACGAATCCCGTTCCGCCGATAAAGAAGATGTTCTTGCCCTTAAATATTTCTGTTGGTGATAGTTTCATCTAAATACTGCTGAACATTTTTTCGCTTCTCTCGACTATTCCGGCAGTCCCATCCGCTTTAACAAATCCTTGTATCTCGCATCGTCGCGGAGAGACTCGTGTGGAATCGACACCGTGAGTTCGAGTAAAAGTCCGTCCCGATTTTGGAAGTCTTTTTCCAACCATTCAAACGCCTTGTCCTTGTCTCCGAGTCCCGCATGGACAGCGGCGACATCTTTTCCGTGAGCTTGCTTTCGGAAGTATTTCTCTTCGATTTCCTTGATAACAGCAAGCGCTTGGTCGCGTTTTCCAGTGACGGCATAACCGTAGCCTAAGTGACCGAGAACGAGACTGTACCGATTGGTTAATTGCGCCGCCTTTTCAAAAGCGGCGACCGCTTCCGCGCCACGACCTGTTTTCAGATATGCCAACGCCAAATTATCGTAGGCAAAGCCAAAATTGGGATCGAGTTCTATGAGCTTGAGCAAGTTCTCGATGCTCGCCTGATGGTTGTTGCGAGATAGCTGCACCCACGAAATGGTTATCGTGATAATGCTCGACATCGGATCAAGCTCATGGGCCCGTTGAATCATCGCCAGCGACTCTTCCTTTCGTCCCAAAGAAAGGAGCGCTACCGCATACCAGTGATAGGCGGTTGCGTAATTTGGGTTAAGTTCGATTGCCCGCTTGAATTCTCGTTCCGCTTCATCCCATTGCCACAATTGTATGTTTACTGCCCCTAAGGTAGCGTGAGGCTCTCCCAAAGACCCGTCGAGCGCTATCGCACGCTCGGCATAGGCTTTAGCTTGCGGAGCAGTCTCGGTAACTGGAACTCCCGAATATTCATTTAAAAGCGCATAGCATTCTGCGAGACCGGCATAAGAGAGTGCGTAATTCGGATCACGGTCGGTCGCGATTTTGAATTGCTCTATCGCTTTCTTAAGATTTTCCGCCGTTCGCCGGGTCCAGTAGTAACGACCTTTCAGATATGCTTGGTAAGCTTCCGGGTCTGCGGTTGCGGCCTTGGTAACTTTGGTTTCTTCCGCACCTGACAACTTTGCTTTCAGTTTGGTCGAAACGTCCCTCGCGATCTCGCTCTGTAAGCTGACGAGGTCGGTTTGCTTGCGATTGTATTGCTCGCTCCAAAGCACAAGGTCCTTTTGAACATCAATCAGTTCCAAATCAAGGGTCAGCCGATCTCCACGCTGGACCACCCTTCCGTTCAAAATAGCCTGAACATTTAGCTCATTTCCGATGGTTTTCGCATCGGTTTCCTTGCCCTTGTATCGAAAAACCGACGAACGCGGTTTAACCTGCAAATTAGCTAATTGCGACAAACTTCTGATCAGCGTCTCCGTCATTCCGTCCGAGAGATATTCGAAGTCGGCGTTTCCGCTTTCATTCACGAACGGCATCACGGCTATCGACTCGATCTGCTTTGCCTGAGACATGTACCGATAGCCAAAAAATCCGCCAACCAAAACAGCCACGGCAACCGCCGCAACGATCAGCGGCTTTGCGGCTCTATTTGCGGTGAAGCTATGCCTTTCCGACTTTTCGCAAAAAGATGCTTGAGGCTCTGCCCCAGCTCCTCGCGGAAAGACAGCGCTCTGATCGGTCCTGGATATTTGATCTCGCGTCGCCACTTTGTCCTTCGACTCATTTGAGTGAAGGATCGCTGTCTGGGGTTCATCCATCGACGCCGGGCCATACAACAATTCCGCTCCGTCATCGAGACAGAACATCATCGTATTGTCATAATCGCGGCTGCATTCAGAGCATCGCTTCATATACCCGGTGGCTACTAAAAGGCACGCTTTTGTAATGTCCTTGAACCCATGGTCCAGGCACAGTTTAATCACTCACGTTACACAAGCCGATGATCGGCTGATGGAGCATCGTTATCT
>JAQSDP010000463.1 GCA_029945985.1 bacterium
CGCCATACAGGAATGGATGTTCAGATATCAGGCGTAGCATCGGCCTAGACGGTTTACATTCGCGGCGAAAGTGTTAGTGGCGCGTTGCTTTCCTGAGCTTTCATTGCGGCGATCAGAAGCTTCTTCGCTGCCCTTGCAGCTTTTTCGTCAGTCGAGCTTTCGATCAGCGTATTACATTCCGTCAATAGCCCGGCGATCTCAGCGCGTGAATAATTTGCCTTGACCATTGTGTCGTTGGCTCGCCCTATCAACGGAAACTTCGCGAGCGCCGCGTTGTAGCGTTCCATATAAGCAGCATTGTGTTCGTCAAGATCTTCGATCTCGATGCTTGCCCAACGCGGAACTCCGATGCCGTCGAAAAAGATACTTTCGATGTCTTCCGCATGAATATCAAAGCCTACATAGGTGTTTCCGACCTTTGGGGCAAGCGAGCCTTCACCCTGAAGTTCCTGCGTAAATTCTGCCTCTAGCTTTGTAAGTTCCACTTGCTGATCTGTACTCATAGGCCGTTGATGATATTCGTTCTCCGATCTATTATCAATTGACCGAACTCGATATGTTTCGCCCCCACAGCAAGCTTGCCCTGGCAGTCATCCTCCTGTTAATTCCGGGGGCGTTCGTCACCGCCCCCGCCCAATCCGCTGCGAAAGGCTCGCAGATCGCGAAAGCCGGATTCAAGAACGAAGCCGACATCGCCGCGAAATTCAACAACTGGCAGGCTGACGAGGACGCTCGCAGATGGCTGACCGCGATGAACTACCGCCTCGACCAGATCGCTACCGTCTCCGCCGGAAAGCCTCACGGCGCGAAAGCGGACGTTGAGGTCATGATCAAGACAAAGGCCGGAACTGAAAAAAAGGAAGGAGTGTCGATCAAACTCGTCTCCAGCCCGAACGGCTTCAACCAGATCGACAAACGATGGCTGCGCCAATACGTGAAGTTGTGGTCAATGCCGAAGGAAGTCGAGTCGGCACTCAAGCTCTTTCTGGGTGAAATACCGCCAACCCAACCGTCGCGGATGGGCAACCGGATGTTCCTCAATGAACTAGATCTCGCAGCTCAAAAAGCGGTCGTCGATTTCTTTACGACAAACAGACGCTCGATCGTTTCCGACCTGATCGCAGGCGACGGGGCTCACGCCGCCAGATGGATGATGGTCGCATTCAAGGCCACATCCAATACGCGCTGGACGCTCAAGAGCACGGACGCTGCCGTCGCTTTCTTTGGGGAAGGAAATGTTGCCGTCACCCGTGCTGGCAATCTCAAGATCGGACGCGTCACGATGCAGCGAAAAGGCGGAGACGCCGGACGCGACTCCGCAAAAATGCTTCAGTTCAAGATCAACCCGGCGCTTATTATCGGAGTCGAATAAAGATTCCGTCGTGCGGTCGAGCGGATCTCGGGGACTAAGCGTCTAGAGAAGCCCCATCGAACGCATACTGCCCGACGCCTGAATGTCATTGATCTGTCGAGGGTCCGCCGCAGATCCAGGACCCGGAAGACGAACGTTGGAGCCCTCACGCTCTACCCCCAACTTCTCGAGAGTTTGCACCAAATTGGGTGCTGATCCCCAGGCCCTTGCAACTTCTTGCCCGTGCGGGCTACCGGCCGGCACCACCTTGGACGTCAGGCCAGGCAACGCCGTAGCCCTGGTGAAAAGCCAGCTGTACAGGTTTGGACACGTCGATTCAAACAGAACGCGGTGGTGCTCGTTGATGAAATAAGCCGAATTCTGAGTGTATTCCTCGGGCTTCTTCGCAAATTCGCGTTGGCCGAATCCCTTTCCTATTGCGAACTGAAAGGCTCCTTTCTGCTTGATCTTATTGTATTGTCCAGACTCGACGAGAATGGTCGAATAAGCTTCGAGCATTGCGTCGCTCATCATTGGGCGCGCGGGGCCGGCACTTTGCCTGCTGCCGAATTTTTCAAAGAAGCGGTGCGCCAGATTGAAGCAGATGTCCGAGACCAGTATACCTTTCGGATCGTTGTCCTGGGCGACAGTTGAATGCTTACCCGGCATCGGCAAAAAGATGACGTTAGAGGCGGCCTTGTCCACCACCCGCACGCGGGATAGATCCTGAGGAGAAAACGTGTTCCGGTTCTCGCCGCTTGCAAGGATTCCGACATAGTTCTTAACAGACGGGGGGATCAGCCGTCTGCTTTCCGAATCCGCTCCAATACCTGCCTCCATTCCAGCGACCGGATCGATCGCAAAAATGTTTACCTTGATGCCGCGAAAAAGGCCCTCCGTCGTTGAGGGGTCGTAAAGCATATTTGCGATCACAAGACAGGTAACTGCTCCGCGGCTCCAGCCCACGAGATTTATTGTATCGGGAAGGGTTTGAAGGTTGGCGATCGTGACGATAGCATGGCGGGCATTATCTTCGACGCCGTGACCCGCGAGATTGGCAATGACAGGCTTACTCAAGAAAGCATTTTTGATCGTGCTCTTTATTGAAGTGCCCGCTCCTCCCATTTCTTTTCCCACATGGGCATTCGAACTCTTGTTCCGGTCGGCCCAGTTGAACGTGCCCGCCATGGGATTCGGGTTGTTTTTGCCGGGAGCCTCACCGCCAACCCCGTCCAAGATCAAGTAATCCTTATATTCAGTCCCTACGGCGCGGCGGCCCATATACGCTACGATCTCTTTATCCGGCTTATCCCGGTGACCGCCGCTCCCGTGACAATAGATTGTGAAAACAGACATTTACAGTTCCTCCCTGCAGTCAAGAATGGACAGGCTCAAGATAAGGTTGGGCCCGAATCGTACAGGTCGCTGGCCTGGGGCGCAGTGACCTGGAAAACATCTTTGAGCTATTTAGGCTATAAGGTGGACGCGATGATATTTCAGGAAAGAAAATTAATCAAGTTGAGAATGGGCAAAGGTTTTCCAGAATGTGCGATACGGCACGAACAGGTCACGGATCGCGCGTTCTATCGGCAACATTGGCCCGCGATCTCAGGTGCAGATAACAATTGCGTGATACTAGTATCACCCATCGTGACTTGATGGCAGCCGGCATATCGCAAACCATACCAGCGCCGCGCTGTTTGCTTCCAGAATGAGGATTGCATAGATCAATGTCTTACTGACTCAGTGATGGCTTATCACTCATCCGGACCACGAGCTTCCCACCGCGAGAGATCTCATCGTACGTAAAGTGCCTTCGGTCCATCGGCCTTCCATTTAGTTCGACACTCGATACATAGACGTTCCGGGGCGACTGGTTAACGGCCTGGATGTTCAATACGCGACTATTCTCAAGCTTCAATGAAGCCGTCTTGATCGCCGGACTGCCGAGCGAGTATTCCCCGGAACCCGGGGCGACCGGATAAAAGCCCAACGCGCTAAACAGATACCACGCAGACATCTGACCTAAGTCGTCGTTGCCGCCAAGCCCATCGGGAGTCGGCCGAGATTGATTCTGCAATATCATCCGCACGCGTTGTTGCGTTTTCCAGGGTCGGCCGAATAGTTGTACTGTGCTTTCTTCTATTTTCACTCGCACGCTTTATCTACGCTCGGTAGCGACGGCTCATCAAAACCCATTCTTGGCGGCGTAGAAAAGTGAAAGCAGAACCGAGCTTAGGGCCAGGATTGTCAGAACGAAGAAGAATGTGCCCGTGAAGTCCTCCACGATCTCCATCGCGCCGAAGAGAAGTCGGTTGGCGGCTGTATGGTGTGTCTGCGCTTGTGCGCGCTCGCGGTGGGCAAATTTCACGCGAAAGTTTTCGACGTTGCAGTAATCGCACAGGCAGGCAAAATCGGCGCCGTCGTATTCAATGCCGCCGCCGCACGAGCGGCAGTTTGCTGTTTCTGTTTTCGAGATCGTCTGAGTTTCGAACGCGGGTCGCAGCGGAAGTTTCCTGCGAAGACTTTTGCTGAGGGTGTGGAGGAACATGAAGACGACCATCCACATCACAAAGCCAAGGAAGGCCGACAGCATTATCAGGAACGCAGTCGTCTCGCCGAGCGATATAAGGGTCCGGTCGAACAAGGTATCGGAGTAAAGTCCGCTGCCTATCACGACCGCTGGGAAAACAATAAGCGGCTCGACGAAGATCAATAGAAAAAATGCCCACGCCGCTACCGGGTGCGTGAAAAAATTTGCCACCCGCCAATGTCTCACCGCGCTTTTGACGAGTCCTTTTAATTGGGACTTGAGGTTGACGGCCACTGCGTAATCGCCGGGGAGCGGGCCGCACGTTCCGCAATGCGGACAGACGGTCTCGTTGGGATGGAGGAGCACCCCCGCACCGCAAGCCGTGCAATTGAGTGGTGCAAGATTTGGAAGACGTTCGATTAACGATTCGATCGCGCCGTTTCGCTTATCCTTTCTGTCCGCGGCGGAGACGCCGCGTTCGAGCTGGGCGAGCCTGGCAGACTGCTTCCACCAGGCAAGTCCCGCCGCGATTACGAGGAAAGGGATCGAGATCCCTTGTAACAGGAACACGGCGAGGCATATATGGTAGAAGTAAAAGAGCATACGGCAGATTCAATTATTGGGCTTGCTGCTCATATTGAAGATCAGCGTCCCACCGGCAGCGATCTCGGCGTAGGTTAAATAGCGGCGGTTGAGCGTTTTGCCGTTGAGGACGACCGTGTCGACGTAAACGTTCTTTTCGCCCTGGTTCAATGCCTCGATATTCAACACACGACCGTTCTCCAGTTTCAATGCGGCCGTCTTTACCACAGGGCTCCCTAGTGCATACTCACCCGAACCGGGAGCTACCGGGTAGAAGCCCAACGCCGTGAACAGATACCACGCCGACATCTGTCCGCAATCATCGTTGCCACCGAGCCCGTCCGGCGTGGGGCGATACTGGTTCTTCAAGATCATCCGCACGCGTTCCTGCGTTTTCCAGGGGTCGTCGGTCCAGTTGTATAGATAGGCGGCGTGATGTGCGGGCTCGTTTCCGTGGACGTAGCCGCCGATGATCCCTTCGCGCGTGACGTCTTCTGTCTCGGCGAAGAATTCATCCGGCAGGTGCATCGTGAACAACTCATCCATGTGCTTAGAGAACTTGTCTTTACCTCCCATCAACTCGATCATCGCCGTCGGGTTATGCGGAACATACAGGCTGTAGTTCCAAGCGTTTCCCTCGATGTATCCCTGCCCGTTGGTCGAAAGCACATCAAACTTTTCGCGAAACTTTCCGTCGCTCATCTTCGGACGCATAAAGCCCGTCGATGCATCCCAATGATTCCGCCAATTCTCCGACCGCTTCATAAACTCGGCATAGAGCGCCTGATTGCCTAACTTCTTCGCTGCCTGCGCGATCGCCCAATCGTCGTATGCATACTCCAACGTCTTCGAAACCGACGACGAATTCTTGTCATCCGGCACATAGCCCATCGACATATACCACTCGAGCCCGTCGTAATATTTTGTGCGCGCGGTCTGCGCCGAAGCGGCCAACGCGCTCACCGCTTCAAAACCCGTAAGGTTTTCCGTCACGATCGCATCGGCAACCACCGACACGCTGTGGTACCCGATCATGCACCAGTTCTCGTTCGCATAATGCGACCACACCGGCAGCATCTTGTGCACGCTCTGCTCGTAATGCGCCTGCATCGACCGCACCATATCTCGGTTTCGCGACGGCTGGATGATGTTCAACAGAGGATGCAGAGCGCGGTATGTGTCCCAGAGGGAGAAAGTAGTGTAGTTGGTAAAGTCCGGACCGCGAGCGGTGACGACCGGGTTCTTGGTTTCAGGCGCAGGAATCCGTTCGCTCCCGCTCCCGGTTCCGACACGAGCTTGGTGAACATTCTGATCGATGCCCTTGTACTTGCCGTCGACATCCATATAAACGGTCGGCGTGAGAAAAGCATGATAAAGCGCGGTGTAAAAATTCACCATCTCGCCATTATCGAGCGTGGTGACCGCGATCTTCGACAGCTCTTTATTCCATTCCGCTTGAGCTTGCCGCTTGACGCGCTCAAAGTCCCAATCTGAGATCTCAGATCTCAAATTTGAAATTGCGCCTTCCGTCGAAACCGGCGACAGTGCAAACTTGATCTGCACCTTCTCGCCCGCGGCTATATCGAAATCAAAATATGCGCGAATCTGCTTTCCGGCCGCTTCAGGGAAATTCTTGGTCTGATCGAACTTCCGCCAGAAGCCCTGGTAATCAACCTTTCCAAAATTCCTAAAGCCGTAAGTCTTGATCGGCTTCGAAAATTCCATCGCGAAATACACTGTCCGCGTCCGAGCCCATCCGTTCGTCTGCCGGTAGCCCACTATCCGCCGGTCGCCCTCCACGCGCACGAACGTCCACACGTTCTTGTCATCGTAATTGTAGATGCCGTGCATCAGATCGAGGATTATGTGGGCTTCGCTCGTTGCGGTCGCGAACGTGTACTGATGCATCCCAACCCGCGTCGTCGCGGTCATCTCAGCGATGATGTTGTGGTCGTCGAGCTTAACCTTGTAGTACCCCGCCTCCGCAGTCTCATTCGCATGCGAAAATGCGGAACGAAATCCGCTTGCCGGATCGCCCTTCGTTCCCGGCTCAAGCTGCAGCGGCCCGACCGTCGGCATGATCAAGAAATCGCCTAGGTCCGAATGTCCCGTTCCGCTGAAATGCGTGTGCGAAAATCCGACTATCTCCTTATCGTCATACTGATATCCGGCGCAATATTTGTAAGCGTCAGGGTTATACTTTCCGCCAATGTTGTGCGGCTGCTCGTCAGTGTCAGGCGAAAGCTGCACCGACCCGAACGGCACCGTCGCCCCCGGAAAGGTATGGCCCATCTTCTGCGTACCGATCAGCGGGTTCACCCACCGCGCATACCCCGGCGCCGCTGTCTGAGCACTCACCTCGAGACCGCACACGGCGATCAATACCAAGCATCCAATTATCTTCATGTAAATACTGGTTGGGCAGTCGGAATTATCGCAGATGTCTCTTGCCACCGCGAACTTCCCCGATCGCGCCGCCTTAGAATGTTCAGAGTTCAAGCTTCAGCTTGTTGTATCCGCCACCATTGATCTCAATGAGCCTGATCCCCTATCGTTTAAGTTCACAAAACATGCAAGCCCGTCTTGACACGATCGTTGCATTTGTGACAACATTTCTACCCCGGCTGATTGTCCGGCGTGATCTTTGACAAGTGGAGTGGCAGGCAAAGCCCCCTTAAGTTGTTGAAAGTCCGTGTAAGTCTTAGACTCTTTTTCAAATAGAAGGAAGATCCGGCGCTGCCAGAAAGGAGGGAACGAACGTTCGTAAGTTGTTGAAAGTTCGTGTGAGTCTTAGACCTTGATTCAAATGAATCAGATCTAGCCTTGCGAAATGAATCAAATCAAACAAGTTGCGTGCGCGCTGTGGGACTAGGACATGGGACACCTTGGTCCAGCGGCTGATGTACTTTCGAATGGATTATAAAAACCCGATCTACGCTATCTCGGGTCCAACCGCTTCAGGGAAGACCGCGCTCGGAGTCCGATTGGCGAAGGAAATCGGCGGTGAGGTGATCAATTTCGATTCGGTTCAGATATATCAAGGCATCGAGATAGCAACCGCGAAGCCATCAGAGGCCGAGAAACAGGGCGTTCCTCACCACCTGATCGGGTATGTAGACCCAAACACGAACTACACCGCCGCCGACTGGGCGGCCGATGCAGGGGTGAAGATAGCCGAGATCGAATCGCGTGGAGCGGTTCCGATCCTGGTCGGCGGAACGGGTTTCTACCTCCGCACGCTGCGTCAACCGCTATTCGAAAGCCCGAAAACCGACCCGGAACTTCGTGAAAGGCTCAAGCTCATTGCTGTAAACAAAGGAGTTCCGCATCTTCACCATCTATTGAAAAGGCTGGATGTGGACGCCGCCTCGAAGCTATTTGAGAACGACGCTCCCCGAATAATGCGAGCGCTGGAGGTGATCTTTCAAACCGGGGAGCTTTTCTCTCAACAGCAGCCAAACAGGGCCGATCCGCCGGAATTTGCATCCCGCATCCGCCTGTTCGTTCTCGACCCACCTCGGGACATTCTGTACGAAAAAATAAACCGACGCACGGCAGAACACTTTGCAAACGGGCTCGTGGAAGAAGTGAAACAATTGCGGGCGGGTGGCGTAAATGAAAGAGGCAATGCACTTGGGGCTCACGCCTACCGCCGGGCATGCGAGTATCTCAGGGCCGAAATAACGCTCGAATCGGCGATCGAAAGATCGAAGCAGGACGTCCGAAACTATGCTAAACGTCAGCTGACGTGGTTTCGCCGCGAACCTGACGCGATCTGGTTCGATGGGTTCGGCACGGACGAGCAAACTTTCGCGGAATTGATCAAGAAACTGTACTGAAGTAGTGCAAATAAAAATTTCCTTGTTAGGTTAAGGAATATTGTCTATAATCGAAAATTCATTCGTAAATTTAAGTAAATAAACGGGAAAGTGTGTATGGAAAAAACGACGGCCCAGAATATTCAAGATGCCTTTTTAAACTCGGCTCGACGAGAAAAGGTAACCGTTGTTGTCCATCTCCTTCAGGGCTCAACACTAACGGGACGCATTAAGAGCTTCGATAAGTTTTCGGTAATGCTCGATGTCGGCGGTCAAGACGTGCTCGTCTTCAAACATTCCATCTCTTCCATAGCCCAGGAGAAAAGGTCGGAATAGCTAGATTTGTCGGGAAAATTCATTACTTTTGAGGGAATAGACGGTAGCGGGAAGTCCACCCAACTCCGAATGCTGGCCGGGTTTCTGCGCCAGAATGGACTCGATATTATTGCGACACACGAGCCCGGCGGCACGCCGTTGGGGAAGCGTCTTCGATCTGCATTCCTTGAAACTGAAGAAGTTGTAGCGCCGATCTCAGAACTTCTCCTATTTGCCGCCGACCGGGCTCAGCACGTCGAACTCTTGATCAAGCCTTCGCTTACTGAAGGCCGCCTGGTAATCTCCGACCGATATGCCGACGCCACATTCGCCTATCAAGGAGCGGGGCGTGGTTTCGATGAAGGGATAGTAAACGAGGTTATCCAACTGGCAACTGGCGGTCTGAAGCCCAGTCTGACGCTCTTCTTCGACATTACCGTCGCTACTGCCATCGGACGAATGAGCGGCCACAAGGGCGAAGAGCGGGTCGAGAATCGAATGGATCGGGAGACAACTGAATTCTATGACCGGGTCCGCACGGCTTACCTCGGCATCGCGGAACGAGAACCAGAAAGGTTCAAGGTGATAGACGCGAACGGCTCCATCGACCAAGTGCAGAGGAAGGTGCTCGACATCGTCCACGTATTTCTCGCCTCATAGGGATCAATGTTTGATAACCTCATCGGAAACGACGACACAAAGGCACTGTTGCAAAGGCTCGCGGTCAATGGGCGGGTTCCACAATCAATGCTGTTCGCCGGTCCCGAGGGGGTAGGGAAGAAGCTGTTCGCTTTCGAGCTGGCGCGAATGCTGCTCTGTGCTGACGGCGGTTGCGGGAAATGCTCGGTGTGTTCGCGCATCGGCGTATTCGACATTCCGAAACCTGAAAAGGGAGAGGACTACGACGCGGTCTTCCTCAGCGATCATCCCGATGTGGGTATGGTCTTGCCGTATAGACGCAACCTGCGCGTAGGAGCCATCCGCGAACTTGAGCGCGAGGCCCATTTCCGGCCCTTCGAGGCCGACAAACGTATCTTCGTCATAAACGATGCGGAAAAGATGAACGATTCATCGGCCAATGCCCTTCTCAAAACTCTCGAAGAACCACCATCGACCACATACCTTGTTCTTATCGCCTCGCGTCCTGATTCACTGCTTCAAACGATCCGTTCACGGTGCCAGAATATACGGTTCGCTCCCGTGCCGGTTAGCGAGATCGAGAAGCACCTTATAGCGGCGAGCAGGCTCTCACCCGACGACGCCTCGCTTGCAGCTCGTGTATCCGGCGGCAGTGTCGGTAGGGCTCTAGGTCTCGAAATCAATTGGTTTCGACAGGTTCGCGATTCTATGGTCGAAGTAATTCGGGCGGGACTGATGACTGGCAATATTTCGTCAATGCTCCAGACAAGCGAACTGATGAATGATGCCAAGAATAAAGATCGTTACGAGGACACGATCGGTATCCTCGAATCGCTGGTTCGAGACGTCTTCGCCCTTTCAAAGGGAGCCGAACGGTTATCGATAGCAAACGCTGATATTGCGAAAAGCCTCTTGGAATTAAGTTCGGGAGCGACCACCGAAAAGATCGAACGCTGGATCACCGAGATCGAAGAACTGCAGTTTAACTATCTCGTAAACGTCAACCGCAAAGTCGCGACCGATGGATTGTTCGTGAAAATGGCGCGAGCGTAAACGATGGGATACTATTTACGGATAATGAACGCCGGCCTTCCTATCCAGCAACCGCGAATTAGCCCACAGGGCGAGCGAATGTATGCGGCGGCTGGAGCATCCGCGATGCTTGTGGGGGTAGCGGCGGTCTGGTATTTCGAGCCTGCGTCGTCAGGGATATTTCCGGCCTGTCCGCTCTATTCGATGACCGGATTCGCGTGTCCCGGATGCGGTATGACGCGCGGATTCCACGCGCTGTTCCACGGGGATGTCGTCACCGCGCTCGACTTCAACGCCCTCATTCCGCTGATCGCGATATTCTTTGGCTATTGGTTTCTATCGCTAGTGCTCACTGCGGTGCGTGGACGAGGATTCGGCTTTGGAAAGATGAGCGCCGGGCTTGTGGGAACAACGTTTGTGCTTCTGCTGATCTTCGGAATTCTCCGGAATATTCCGGCTTATCCGTTTAGTGTGCTATTTCCTTAGTCATCTGACCTGATAAGCTCTTCCCGCCGAACCCGAATCAAAGGCTAGACTTAATTATCGAATCCACTAAGCCGCGGTCGAGGACGGATGCGTCCCGCCCTTCGCTTCGCAGGAGCTCTACCTCTTTTACAAATTCTTCAACGATATCTTCACCGGACACGCGTCGCATTGGGACCCCGTCCTTGAAGATCATCCCAACATTGCGCCCAAAGGTTATCCCAAGCTGCGAATCGTGAGCCTCGCCGGGGCCATTTACGGCACATCCCATGATGGAGAGATGTAACGGTTCTTCTACGTGTGCGAGCCGGCGTTCGACCTCTGTTACGATCTCGACAAAGTTGTCGATATCGAGACGGCCGCACGTCGGGCAAGCTACCACGGTAACACCCCGCTTGCGTAGCTCCAGCGATTTTAGGATCTCCCAGCCGACGCGGACTTCTTCATGCGGCTCAGCGGCGAGTGAAACGCGGATCGTATCACCGATTCCTTCGTGCAGCAGCGTTCCCAAGCCGATAGCAGACTTGATCGTTCCGCCGAACGGGGTTCCAGCTTCCGTGACGCCGAGATGAAGCGGATAATCGACCTTCTCAGCCATCAGCCGATAGGCCGCAACCATGCGGTTCACATCGCTAGCTTTGAGGGAAATAACGGTGTTGCCGAACCCAAGATCCTCGAGGATCCGCACATGACGCATCCCCGATTCGACCAGGGCCTCAGGCGTTGCCGACCCATATTTCTTCAGCAGATCTTTCTCAAGCGAGCCACCGTTTACGCCAATTCTGATGGGAACGTTCTGGGCCTCGGCCGCACGAACAACCTCGCGAACCCGATCGATCGATCCAATATTGCCGGGATTAATACGGAGTTTGTCGATGCCTGCGTCGAGAGCTTTGAGGGCAAGCTTGTAGTGGAAATGTATGTCCGCAACGATTGGCACATCCGTCCGCTTTCGGATCTCGTACATCGCGGCGGCGGCATCATCGTCGGGGACTGCAATGCGGACGATCTCGCATCCGGCCTCGACCATTTGCTCGATCTGCCGCACCGTGGCGTCTACATCGGTCGTATCGGTCTTCGTCATCGACTGGACCGAAACAGGGGCACCACCGCCTATCTGTATGTCGCGGATCTTAACCGCCCGCGAAGCTCTTTTCATATTCTCCAATGCAGAAGTCCGACCGTTCGTGAGGGGGTAACAATCAGGCTCGTATCGAGGTTACACCCTTGCTCAAACGCGGCCTCGGCAATCCTAGAACAATCTCGAAATATCTAGAAAAAGCGTGAATACCATGAGCAGAAGGATTATTCCAAGGCCCGCGTACTGGATATACTCTCGAACTGCCATTGACAGGGTCGCACCGAACCACGAAAGAACTTTCTCGATGCCTAGTACCATTATCTGACCGCCGTCCAAAAGCGGGATGGGCAGTAAGTTGAATATGCCCAGGTTCAAGCTGATCACAGCAAGGATCGAAAACAATCCCGCGAATCCAGCCTCCTGAACCACCTTCGAGATTATCTGAACAATTCCGACGGGGCCTGCAAGTCCCGCGTCGCTTACTGAGCGTTCACCAGAAAACATCTGGCCGAAGACTCTACCCGTCAGCCGGAGGATCCGCATATTCGATTCATACGCGAATGCTGCAGCACCGCCAGCTCCCACGGGAACGCGAGCGGTAAGCGTAGCCGCACCGAACCCCGCTCCGATCAAATAGGTGCCCTTCTCGTTAGGCTTCGCCAGAGTCGTCAGTTCAACTCGTTCGCCATTTCTCTCGACCGTAAATTTGCCGGGAGCGTCTTTGTTCTCGCGGATCTGATTCGTGAGTTCCTGACTGTTCTTAACGCTCTGGCCGTTGAAGGCGATAACTTTGTCCCCGACCTGAAGCCCTGCTTGAGCAGCAGGACTATCCGGCACCACGGTTCCTGCAACCACGGGCTCGACGCCCGCCTCCGGACGCATGCCGATATTGCCGATCTTGTTACCGTCCACGACCTGCTCAGCCGGCGTAACGGTTAGCGGGATCTTGTTTCCGCCGCGGTCGACCGTGATCTGGATCGAGCGTCCCGGTGAGATCAATGTTTCGTCGCGAACTGCCTCCCAAGTCGGGTTCTCG
>JAQSDP010000464.1 GCA_029945985.1 bacterium
AATCAACCTCTGCTGGCGCTTTCAGTAGGAGTGGTGGCTGCCGGTCTCTTACTATTGGTTGAATTCTCAATAGTTCTCTGGATCCGAGGCCTAACATTATCGGAATTCCTTGAAGATAGGGATCCCGTGGCGGGGACCTTATACTACGTGGCCGTCGTAATATTCGCGGCAATGCCAGCAATGATATCGATTGCGCCGGGGAGATCAGATGATGAATAAGGACGCCTTAGTCGTTCTACACGGATTCTTTCAGCTTCCACATCTGCAGAAAAAGAAGGTAGTGGACGCGATCAACGACTACTTTGATTCGATGGATCGCGAGCCTATCCGAGCGGCGTATGATAGCGAGTTCGCCAAGCTTCGGGCCGATCAGCCATCGTTCGAGTGTAAATGTTGCGAGCGGAGTTACTGAAGCTTGAGGCAGATATAGTCGAACAGCGTTTCGCTGACTGATCCGGCCCTGACACGACTCCGGGTGTCACCCTTGATCAGGTCGGAACCCTTTGGGTCTAGCGAGTTGTTCGAGAAGTCGTACGCGGCCGTTCTATCCAGAAAGACCGTCTTCCTTGCGCAATCGACCGTTGCTCGCTGGATCACAAATGCAGATTCTCGAGGCAAGCTGTACCGCCGGTTGAACGCGCTCGAGTTCGTCGGGACGATCTTCAACCAAAACTCAAAGTTCGTATCTGATTTGGGCTGCATATTCCGCGTCAGGAGCGAATAGCCGCGGGTACCTTCGGTAGGTTTGCCTAAACTCGTCCAAAACTTCTCCGCCAGAAATTCTCCGTTCATCGGGGCGGGCTCATTGCTCTTGTTATCCTGCCCAAAGACGGACGCACTTATCACCAAAAGGAAAAGCGGTAAAAGTTTTCGCATAGCCTAATTATCTGCAGATATGGGTTATTTGCAAGTCCTTTTTCTATTCAAACCGACACCAGCAACTATTTGCTGAGCTAATCATCAAGCATGTCCCCGTCGCCCGAAGCTCAGCGTTCCTAAAATCCGATTGATACTACTCTTTGTTTGCCCGTAGCAAGGAAATGAAAGTAATCTAGTCCCACCATTGTTGAGTCGATCTTGAGGGAACTAATGAAGCAAATACTGACTGCGGCGATGCTTATCGCACTCACTGCTACGAATCCGCTCGGCCAGGCGGCTGACGAATCTGCGTTGATCGCGAAGGCTCGGAAGATCCACAACGACATCATTACGCTGGACACCCACGTTGACATAAACGCCGCGAACTTCACGAAAGAACGCAATTATAGTCAGGACCTGCCGACCCAGGCGACGCTGCCAAAGATGAGGTCGGGAGGGCTCGACGTTGCCTGGTTTATCGTTTACACCGGCCAGGGCGAACTGACTCCTGAAGGATACGATCGTGCCTATAAAAACGCGATCGAGAAATTTGACGCAATTCACCGGCTGACGAAGGAGATCGCTCCGGATCAGATAGAGCTTGCCCTCACTAGCAAAGACGTTCGGCGGATCGCGAAGTCGGGCAAGCTCGTCGCAATGATCGGCGTCGAGAACGCCTACCCCATCGGGACCGACATCAGTCGCGTGAAGGAGTTTGCTAACCGCGGAGCGCGATACATGTCGCTTGCACACAATGGCCATAGCCAACTCGCCGATTCCAACACAGGCGAACGCGACGGCAAATGGATGCATAACGGCCTGAGCGAACTGGGTAAACAGGCGATAGTGGAGGCGAATAAGTGGGGCATTATGATCGATATTTCCCACCCCTCAAAAGAAGCGAACAAGCAGGCCATCGCCTTAAGTAAGGCTCCGGTGATCGCATCGCATTCGTCGGCGCGGGCCATCGCTAATCACAGCCGCAACCTCGCTGATGAGGAACTTGCGCTGATCAAGGCGAATGGCGGCGTAGTCCAGGCCGTAGCACTGAAAGCGTATGTGAGCGTCGAAAAGAGCGCTAAGCGAGCGGAGGCTTCTGCGGCGATCGTGAAAGAATTTGCCGAGAAAGAAGGGTTCCCTATCCTTGAGCGGCCCGCGGTAATCGCAATGCCCGAGGCCGACCGCGCAGCATATGGAGCCAAACTCGCGACGATTCGAGCGAAGGCGACCCCCGTAATTGCCGAGCGTCTAAAAGACTCGGCACCGGACGTGAACGTCAAGGACTTCGTTGATCACATCGATTATCTGGTTAAGAAGATGGGAATCGACCACGTCGGCATCGCCTCAGATTTCGACGGCGGCGGCGGTGTGGAAGGATGGAACGATGCGTCGGAAACCTTCAACATCACCCTCGAGCTTGTCCGGCGCGGGTACACCAAGAAGCAGATCGAAAAGATCTGGGGCGGAAACCTACTTCGAGTTCTGGATGAGGTCCAAAAGGTCGCCAAGAAGCTGCAGTAACGCTTCACGTTAAGGGTCGTCCGAACCACCTTTGAGAGTCTTCTTGAAGTTTTAGAGGATGATATTTCTGTTTGCAGAGCCACGCGTATAGGGTATGAGCAACTCTGTCGCAACTCAACCAATAGAAAACCTGTCACCGCAGCGCATCATGGAAGTCGGCATGGCCTTTTGGCCTGCTCGCACGTTGTTGACCGGTGTCAAACTTGGGGTATTCACGGAACTCGGATCCGGAAAGAGAAGCGGGGCGGAACTCCAGTCAGCCCTCGGCCTCCATCCTCGCTCCAACCCAGACTTCTTCGACACTCTAGTCGCACTTAATTTTCTTGAACGCGACCGCGATGGCGAATCCGCTAAATATGGCAACACTCCGGAAACGGCGGCGTTTCTGGATCGAAATAGCCCAGCGTTTATGGGCGGATTTCTCGAGATGGCTCACGATCGGCTTTACCCGTTCTGGGGAAACCTTGCCGACGGATTGAAGACCGGGCAGCCGCAGAATGAGTTAAAGGATGGCGGAGCCGGAATGTTCGAAGAGCTGTACAGCCATCCCGAGCGGCTCGAACAATTCATGGATGCGATGGCGGGGATCTCATACGGCAATTTCGCGACGCTTGCCGAGAAATTCGACTTTTCAAAGTACAGAACGCTCATCGATGTCGGCGGAGCGACCGGCCTTCTCTCAACCCTGGTCGCAAAAGCAAACCCGCATATGGCCTGTACGACTACCGATCTTCACCCGGCCACCGACATTGCCAGGAAGAAGATCGAAGCTGCCGGCGTCGCAGACCGAGTCAAGGCGGAGCCCATCGACTTTTTCACGGATCCGATCCCTTCTGCCGATGTGGTGACGATGGGGATGATCCTGCACGATTGGAATCTCGAAAAGAAGATGATGCTCATCCGCAAGGCGTACGACGCATTACCCGAGGGGGGAGCGTTCATCGCCATCGAGGCCATCATCGACGACGCCCGCCGTGAGAACGCATTCGGCTTGATGATGTCTTTGAATATGCTGGTCGAGTTTGGGGACGCATTTGATTTCACGCACGCTGATTTCGATCGCTGGTGCAGGGAAGTGGGCTTCAAACGAACCGAAAGCATCCATCTCGTCGGACCGTCTTCGGCAGTGGTGGCTTACAAATAAGCAGAAGCATTATTGGTAGGGAGTGTATCACGTTGGCACCGCGTCCACATGCCTACGACACCACTACTACCGCGCGCGGTTCCGCGTTCACTTCACGAAAGGGAACGGGCTCGTCGGCTTGGCTGGCCTTTCGTACCGGCACCGTGAGTGAGCTCGCGGTGACGGCTTAGCGGTCTGTAAATCTAATATCAGGACCTCATCAACGATCTTGGCTTCAGGGAACTCGATCGTCTCGGGCGGCTGGATCCCGAATTCTCGGATCATTCTATGTGCGCGGATTATCTTTGCCCCGCTTCGTCCGATCACCCTCGCCGGGTATGCATTCGGGTCGCTGTCCGGCGCCGGCTTGAGAGCCAGCCGATGCCGCAGCGGGTCAAACATGATCAGGTACCCGTCCGGAGAACCCAGCCTTTCGTGGGTCGGCCTGCTGATCACGATCGATCCCTGCGGGTTCAGCGTCGCATACAGCAAAGGGAACTGAGCTCCCACGTCTCCCTTCGGTAACACTCGCCATTCCATTCCTTGATCCATAAGTGCCGCTCCAACAACTGTGTGTATTATAGATGCAACACGCTTGCACGTCAAGAGTTGCTAAGAGCAGCTCAGTGCTGCTCGGCCGGCCAGGCGGTCTCGTATAAGACCCGATATCTCGGTGCGACTGCTGGTTCGACACGAATCGAGACCTATTCTGCGACACGAAACGATGTGCTTTCCGTTACCCGCTCATTCGTGCCGTCGGAACTTGTATCAATGAGCCAAAGGGACTTTAATGGCCGGTGATTAGGCTGGCAAATCAGAAAAAGCCTGCTCGGTTTTAACGCCGAGCAGGCTCTCCGTTGCGGTTGCAAACTAACTAATCGAACTAACTAACTAACAGACCACCGAAGTGGTCACTAACCAACTAACTAAACTAACTAACAAACAACCAACAACATCTTAATAATACCAAAGACAGAAATCGCGCGCAAGCCGAAAATGCATCCGGACCAAAGGTTTTTTGGGCGCGTCTTCGTTCTGAGCACCGGAAGCACCACAATGACAGCGCGCCTTATTTTCAGGGCACCCGTCGAAGTTCGATCTTCTCAATTCCTTTGGCTTGCATCGGCAAAACGAAAGCGGTGGCCGGCTTATCGTCCACCGTTAAGATCTCTTGCTCGAGCATCTCGCCGCGAAGACGCATCGTGGAAACCATTAGAACGTTCCCGGACTTGAACGGAACGACCAGGGAGTCGCCAATGACTCGAGCCGTGAGCCGCACGCGGCCGTCATCGATGTAGATGTCCTCAGCACCATTGCCCCGACAGAGCTTAGAGTCTTTCACTGACTTCACCGTGCCCGATTCGGTGTACCTCGTCTTCCACTGAGAGCATTGATTATCCGAGACCGGAAAGGCCCCGATCTCCATCGTGACGTCGACTGCAGCGGCCCCGGGCTGTGACGGCAAGTTCGTCAGCTTGCCGCTCCACTTTCCTTCCCAGGCTGCTACAGGTGAGGTTCGCTCTACCGCTTTCTTCTTAACGTATTTGTCGTACCACGCGAGATAGCGTTCATAGCGGTCCCGAACGTAGCTTGGGCGTTGTATCCCATGGTTCTCGTTCGGGTAGATGATCAGCTGGGTGTCTATTCCTAAGCTTCTCAATGCCTGATACATTTGTTCGCTGCCGGAGATCGGCACGTTGAAATCCCGTTCACCGCCGAGGAAGAGCGTCGGCGTCTTGATCTTGTTCGCCTGGAGGAACGGGTACGAGAGCTTTTGATAGGTTTCCCACGCTTTGGGATCCCAAGGCGGCCCGATCTCGTTGTCGTATTGAGTGATGTAGTGGTCGGTTCCGTAATAGGAGACGGTGAAGGCAGTACCGGCACCGCTGGTAGCTGCCTTAAATCGATTGTCGCTCGCGATGAGATAGTTCGTAAGTATTCCGCCATAACTCCAACCCCCGACTCCCAACTTGTCCGGATCGGCGACGCCCATCTTCACCGCATGGTCGACCGCCGCGTGAAGGTCCTGAACCTCATACACACCCCAGTTCGCGAAGATCGAGCGTGAGAATTTCTGGCCCCGGCCGGAACTGCCACGATAATTGACCGCCATTACAGCGTAGCCATTGGCCGCGAAGAACTGACGCTCAGCAGTAAAAGAATGCTGATCCTGGCCGTTCGGCCCTCCGTGAATGCGAAGAAGAAAGGGAACTTTGGATCCCTTCACATATCCTACGGGATACGTAAGAAGAGCACTTAAGTCTGTTCCGTCGGCACTCTTGAATCGAACTTCCTCGGTCTGCGGAAGTTCGATCTCAGCAAAGAGTTCATCGTTATGACGTGAAAGTTGTCGAATCGAGCCATTCTCGAACGCGTAGACCTCACCTGCCTTATTGTTACCACCTGAAATCGCTACCGAAAGGCCCGCGGCATGGTTCCAGTTTGAGAGAACGATCGGACCTGAGATAAGGCGCTCAAGCTTTCCCGACCCTATATTGATCCGTGCGGGATAGACCGACATATCGTCTGTCACGAGAATTGTTATCGACTTTCCGTCAGCAGAGAAGTCGGGATTCGACACGCCCCGGTCAAGATCCTCAGCAGCCTTAACCCGAACCGGAGCCGAACTTCCGTCCGATTCAACCATCGTCAGATGGCTCATATTGTAGGCTCCGTATTTCAGTTCGTCAGATTCCAGGTACAGTAGTGACTTGCCATCCGGACTCCATTCCGGCCGGCCCCCGCCTCGGCTGGTGTCAGGGGTAACCTGTTTCTCTGCTGACCCTGCCTTAGCATCTGCTACATAGATCTGCGAGCCCGGATCACGGTCCGGATCCGCCTTGCGATTACTTGTGAACGCTATCCGCCCACCGTCCGGTGACCATACCGGAGAGCCTTCATCCACCTTTCCTTTCGTCAGCCGATCGAGCGTCTTGCCTGTGATGTCGTATAGGTAGACATAGCTCTTTCGGTTCGAACTCAAATATCCTTGTCCATCCTGCTTAAACTTGTATCGGTCAAGAACGATGGGTTTGGGCGGCTTAGCCGTTGCTGCCGGAGTGACGGTTGAAGGCTCGTCCGGATCAGGGTCAACGATCACCATCGCCATTCTCTTCGAATCGGGCGACCATTCATAACTTTGCAGACGGCCATTGATATCGGTTAGCTGTTTTGCCTCTCCACCGCCCAGGTCAAGTATCCAGATCTGGCTTCCTCGGTTCGGACCAGGTCTCGAGGAAAGGAAAGAAAGATATTTTCCGTCGGGGCTCCATTGCGGCGAGGTTTCGCTGTCGGTCGAGAATGTGATCTGTCGATTAATTTTGCCGTCAAAACTGGCCATCCAAATGTTCGCGTCGGACTTGTCGCCCTTAACGTCCGTAGTCGCTACGACGTATGCCACCCATTGCCCGTCGGGTGAAAGCTGAGGATTGCTTACGTTTTTGATCCGAGACAGATCATCCAGTTTCAAGGGTCGCCGCGGGGACTGGCCATTGACGACCGTGAAGGCCAGCGTCAAAAGACACACCGACAAGAAGCAGGTTCGAGGTTTCATATCTACTAACCGAGTTGCGGAATAAGCTGAAGTGGAGTGAATCGGGAAAAGATTATCAGGCGGCGTGGTGAAATCAAAGCGAGACCGGGTCGAAGTAGGCTTGCGAGGAACAAAAGGCCCGGTTGTGATAACCGGGCCTTTGATCAAATGAGATGCGGTCGGAACTTAGGTTCCAGATTCCCAGCTATTCATATACTCGACCATTTCCGGAGTAAGTACGTCCATTCTCACGCCCATTGCGTGTAGTTTGAGCGAAGCGATCTCCTGGTCGACCTCGGCAGGGAGGACGTGGACGCCGTTGCCGAGTTTGCCTTTCTCTTTAACAAGATATTCAGCAGAAAGAGCCTGGTTGGCGAACGACATATCCATGACGGATGCCGGGTGGCCTTCGGCGGCCGCGAGGTTGATCAGGCGGCCTTCGCCGAGCACGATCACGCTCTTTCCACCGTCTTTGCCGATATATTCTTCAACGAACGGTCTGCGTTTGACCGGCGGTTCCGACATCTCGCGAAGGGAATCCAGGTTAAGTTCGAGATCGAAGTGTCCGCTGTTGCAGACGATCGCTCCGTCTTTCATGACTTCGAAGTGCTGCTTATCGATCACGTGACGATTGCCCGTGACGGTAACGAAGAAATCACCGATTCTTGCGGCATCTGCCATCGGAAGCACACGCATTCCGTCCATGACCGCTTCGATCGCCTTGATCGGATCGATCTCAGTCACGACGACGTTCCCACCCATTCCGCGGGCACGCATCGCGACGCCCTTGCCGCACCAGCCATAGCCGACCACGACTATCGTCTTGCCGGCGAGAAGGATGTTGGTCGCTCGGATGATGCCATCCAGAGTCGATTGGCCCGTACCATAGCGATTATCAAAGAAATGCTTGGTCTGAGCGTCGTTCACCGCGATGGAAGGGAAGTTGAGCACGCCGGCGGCAACCATTGCCTTCAGGCGAACGATACCGGTCGTCGTCTCTTCGGTCGTTCCGATGAGATTCGGGATAAGCTCGGGCTTTTCCTTCAACATCGTAGCCACGACATCTGATCCATCGTCGATGATGAGGTTGGGATTTGTTTCAAGTGCAGCCTTAACGTGCGACACGTAAGTCTCTATGGATTCACCCTTTATCGCCATGACCGGAATGCCCCAGTCAGCGACGAGCGACGCTGCGACATCATCCTGAGTCGAAAGCGGGTTCGATGCGATAAGCAGGGCCTCGGCGCCCCCAGCCTGAAGGGTACGTGCGAGATTTGCCGTCTCGGTCGTAATGTGGGCACACGCGACGAGCTTAACCCCCACTAGGGGCTTTTCCTTTTCGAAACGCTCGCGAATGAGCCTAAGTACCGGCATTTCTCGGTCGGCCCACTCTATCCGCTGCTTGCCCTGCGGTGCTAAATTGATGTCTTTGATATCGTACTGAATTGAAGGTTGTTCGGTTGCCATAATATCGGAACGCGGACGCCTTCGTCCGCGTGTTGTTTTCGTTTCCCACTGGCGGACGATGGCGTCCGCGTTCCGTTAAACTGCTGCTGCTTCGCTAAGCGAATTCCTGAGAGCCTCGGCCTTGTCTGTCTTCTCCCACGAGAATTCGTCATTAACGCGGCCAAAGTGCCCAAAACGTGCGGTCGCCTTGTAGATGGGGCGGCGGAGGTCGAGCGTTTCGATGATCGCTTTCGGAGTGAGCGTGAAATTCTCGCGAACTGCGTCTGCAATGCGTTCGTCGTCAACGGTTCCCGTGCCATGAGTATCGATCAGGACCGACACCGGCTCCGCAACACCGATGGCGTATGCTAGCTGGACCGTACACTTATCGGCAAGCTTCGCAGCAACGACATTTTTCGCAATGTAACGAGCCATGTACGCGGCGGAGCGGTCGACTTTTGTCGGATCCTTACCCGAGAAAGCACCGCCGCCATGCGGAGCGTAACCGCCGTATGTATCGACAATGATCTTGCGGCCGGTCAATCCTGCGTCACCCATTGGTCCGCCGATTACAAACTTTCCGGTCGGGTTGATGTGATATTTTGTCTGATCGTCAAGGAGCTCCGCGGGAATTACGGGCTTGATCACGTGCTCCATGATGTCGGCACGGATGTCTTCGATATCTAGGTCAGCGGTCTGGGTCGAAATGACGACCGCCTCAACACGGAACGGCTTGCCATCTCTATACTCGATCGAAACCTGCGATTTTCCGTCTGGGCGAAGGTAGGGAACTGTGCCGTCGCGTCTCACCTCTGATAGTCTGCGAGTCAGGTTGTGAGCCATTTGGATCGGCATGGGCATCAATTCAGGAGTTTCGTTACACGCGAATCCGAACATGAGACCCTGATCGCCTGCGCCGCCAGTGTCAACACCCTGCGCAATATCAGGCGACTGAGTGCCGATAGCATCGATCACCGAACACGTGTTGGAGTCATATCCGAACTCGGCATCGTTGTAGCCGATCTCGTGAATCGTATCGCGGATGATCGTCTTGTAATTAACGGTTGCCGTCGTCGTGATCTCGCCCGCGATGACAGCAAGACCCGTCGTTACCAGCGTCTCGCAAGCCACGCGCGCATTCGGATCCTGTTCGAGGATCGCATCCAATATCGCGTCACTTATGTTATCTGCGATCTTATCCGGGTGGCCTTCGGTCACCGACTCGGACGTAAACAAGAAATTTCCGTTACTCAATTGTGTATGTAACTCCTTTTGAGATGTTCACCCAAGGGTGACTTTTGATAGCAATACCAAAACCGAAATCTTAACTTTTTAGTAAGGTTATGTCAAAAGATTCGCTACCACTTCGCAACTACGACCTAGATTTTTGTCACGTGATCTGATTCATCTTGTCGTTCAGACCTGTTCAATTACATTCTGCGACTTTTTGCAACAAAGATAATAAGATTCGCGCCCCGGGGAGACCATTATGTCGGGCATTTATTCAAACCGTTGGACCGCGGTAGACCGTGCTAGAGCCCATAGATCGATGAATCTAGAGGCTCTGCTACTAAAGTTTCGGCGCCTTGGCTAGGAACAAGGAAAAGGAGAGGAGCCTGTCTTGTCGGAAAGACTCCTTTATCCCATGCGTCTGATAATAGGGATTATGTAATCGCGGGTTGGAATAATTGAATACGTAGTTCACGGCTAAAGACTTGCAGTCTCATTTTTTACTGCGTCGAATGCAGATTTAAGCGCCCGCAGGATCTCGGCTCGTGATCTCGATTCGCCTTCTTTGAAGCTGAGGGTTAGATCAAACGAGGGATTCTTGCCCGAATATCTAAACGAATACCCGTCGGTGTTAGACGCCTGAGTCGCGGCTGACTTCGCGGTCTGGCCATTTTCAGCTCGCTGCTTGGTTTTAGGTAAGACCTTGCCGCTCTGGAGCCCATCAAGGAACTCGTGCATTGCGGCGTCGTCAAACTGGCGGGCGATCTCGAGTAAGGTCGATTTGGAGTTAATATTTGATTCGCGGCAGCGGGTGCGTATATCATCCGGCAAACCTGCGACGGTCATTAGCTCCGTAACCGTTGAGCGGCTTTTACTGATCTTCTTAGCTATCTCTTCCTGGGTGTAACCAAACTTCGAAGCCAACGCGGCGAGGCCGTCGGCCTCTTCCCAGATATTAAGATCTTTACGCTGAAGATTTTCGATGAGGGCGATCTCGGCGACGCCTTGCTCGTCGAGGTCCATTTCAATACAGGGAACTTCGGTCAATCCGGCAAGCTTCGAGGACCGCCAACGGCGTTCGCCGGCGATAATCATGAACAGGCCGTCTTCTGTGGGTTTGACTAACAGCGGCTCCAACACGCCTTTCTCGCGGATGGATTCGGTCAACTCGGTCAGATCACCGAATTCTGTGCGAGGCTGTTCGGGATTCGGGTATATAGACTCGATCGAGATCGTGCGGCCTATGCTGCGGGATCTGACCGCGATCTGGTCCACATAATGAGAATCGTGGCGCATCTTTACGCCTGTCGGAAGTCCTGATTTAGGCACGCTTAAGCACCTCCTTTGAAAGGCTCTGGTATTCTGCGGCGCCCGTCGAACGGGGCGCATGATCGAAGATGGATTTCTTGTGAGCTGGCGACTCTTCCAGCCGTACGCTTCGCGAGATCACTGTTTTGAAGGCTTTCTTCCCGAAGACGGTTCTGATGTGAGATTCGACGTCATGCGAGATCGTCGTTCGTCTGTCAAAAAGTGTGACCACTACTCCTAGAAGGTTCAGGTCCGGGTTCGGACGCGAACGGATCTTCTCGATGGTTTCCAGAAGGTCGTCAGTTCCCTCCAGCGCGAAATAGGACGACTGGATCGGGATTATCACGTGGTTCGCCGCGACCATGGCATTGACTGTCAGGATCCCCAGAGTCGGAGGTGTGTCTATTATTATGACGTCAAACTTCCCTCTGAGGTCCTCGATCCGGTCCCGGAGCTTGAACGGTGCGTCGAAATCCCCGATCAACTTGGCCTCAAGTTTCGCCAGGCTTATGCGGGCCGGCATCAGGGAAAGATTTGGCGTATTCGTTTCATAGATCAGCTCTTCGGGTGACCGGTCAGGATCGGCGAATAGCTCGTATGCGCCCCCGTTGGCCGTCCCCGGCTCCATGAAGGACATTGACGAGTTACTTTGTGGGTCAAGGTCGATCAACAAGACTCGCTTTTTCAAGGCGGCAATGCCTGCCGCGAGATTGATAGCAGTCGTAGTCTTTCCGACGCCGCCTTTTTGGTTTGCGATTACGATTATCATTAAGAATGCTCCCGACGGCAGTTACGTCGGACGAGGAATGAAATAGAGGTCTAAAGGGCTAGCCGATCAGCTCGGGCCAGTCATCAGGCAATGGGCCAAGATCTTCTGACTCGGGTTCTGCCTCAGGCTGCCGAGATGACGCTGACAGATCCAGCACATGCTGCCGCACATATATCGGGCAATCCAAACGAAGGGCCAAGGCGATCGCATCCGACGGCCTGGAATCGAGCATCATCGGATCGCCGTTCTCGTCGGTGAGTTCGATCGACGCGAAGAACGTATTTTCCAGAAGATCCGAAATGATCACACGGTTCGCAGTTAACCCGCATTCGATCACGAGGTTGCGAAGCAGGTCGTGCGTCATCGGTCGCTGAGGTACAACCTTTTCCACTTCGAGAGCGATGGCATTCGCCTCAAAGGCGCCTACCCAGATCGGCAGAACAGTTTCCGAGTCGATGCCCTTAAGAACAACGATCGGCGTGTTCGTGTTCGGGTCCATTATCAATGCCCCGATCTTCACCTCGACTAAATTTTCGTTGTCTTCGATCACTTTTCTAAACTGCTTCGCCGTACAAAGAATTTGCCTTTGCTTCCGTAATCCGAACGTTGACGATTTTGCCGAGAATATCGCGCTCGCCTTTGAAATTGACCACCCGGTGGCAGGTCGTGTGTCCGCTAAGATCAGCATCCGATTTCGCCGACACCTTCTCGGCCAGCACACTTACGGTTCTGCCATTGTAACGCGAGAGGCTTTCCGATTGAAGTCGCTTCTGAACTTTTTCGAGCTGATCGAATCTTTCGGATTTTTCATCAGGCGTTACATCGTCTTTCATCTTGAAAGACGGGGTCCCGAATCGCGGCGAGTACTTAAAGATGTACGCCATGTCGTACTTGCAGTACTCAAACAGGCTAACGGTTTCCTTAAAATCCTCGCGTGTCTCACCCGGGAAGCCGACGATGATGTCCGTCGTCAGGGCAATGTCTCGAGGGGATGATCTGATCTTATCGATTTTTGCTTTGTATCGATCTATCGTATGAAGACGCTTCATCGCCTTCAAAACCCGATCACTTCC
>JAQSDP010000465.1 GCA_029945985.1 bacterium
ATTGCCCGGCGGCGGAGTTATAGTCAACGGCTTAACGAACGCTACGAAGCAGAATCTCCAGCGTTGGGCGAACTTCCTGGTTGGAAATGTGGACACGTTTGCTCAGGCAAGTTTCGATTACACAGCCGACCTTCGTCAGAAGACATGGGAATGGTACGCACAAGATGAGTGGCGTGCCCTTCCGAATCTGACCCTGTCGTACGGCGTTCGATATTCGTTCTTCGGTTCGCCGTGGGATAAGAACGGTCGCCTTTCGAACTTTGTTCCGGAACTTTATAACGCATCCGTTGCTCCTGCGGTTACGGGGGCAGGCAACCGCATCGTTGATGCGTCGCGAAACTTCTGCAACGGCATAATCGTCAATTCACAGAACTACCGGACGGGTACAAACAATTGCACGCCGACCGTGTCACCGTGGGGCAAGCACGTGATCGATGTCTCGAAAACCGACTTTGCTCCGCGTGTCGGCCTTGCATGGGATCCGTTCGGGAAGGGCACGACTTCGATCCGTACAGGTTACGGGATCTACCACGAGCAGGTTTTGAACGGAACTTTCCTTCAGAATATCGGCACTAACCCCCCATATCAGATCACGGCGACTGCTTCGAACACGAGCCTGGACAACCCAGCCGCCAACGCAGCTGTTGTCGCGGGTGTTGGCTCGATCAGCCTCAGGGCGGTTCAGGCGGACTGGAAGACTCCATATATGCAGCACTGGTCACTAGATTGGCAGCAGCAACTTACGAGTTCGACGCTGGTGACGATCGGATACTTCGGTTCAAAGGGGACCAATCTTCAGGGCGTCACCGAAAGAAATAGTCTTCCGGTCGGCCGCGCGTTGAACTCCCAATGTGCGCCGGGCAACAACTACGTCGGCCAGGCGGCTGCCTTCACGTCAGTGGCGTGTCAGCGGGAGGGGTACGCTTTCCGCAACTCGGCGACAAGCGCATTGCAAGGAAACAATAACGTCGTGGGGGCCACCGCATTTACCGATGTTTTGATCCTCGATCAGCTCCGTCCTTACCGCGGCTATCGATCGATCGCCATGGTGGAAACCCGGTACGATTCAAATTACCATAGCCTTCAGGCGTCGGCGGTTCAGCGTTTGGGCGATTATTCGAGCATATCGGCGTTCTACACCTGGTCGAAGAATCTGACAACCAGCATCAATGACAGAACGACATCTCCTCAGAATGCCTATGATATTCGCAGCGAATATCAACTCGCAGCGTTTGATCGGCGGCATATTCTTTCAGTGAACTATGTTTACGAGCTTCCCTTTTTCAGTTCACAACGGGGTTTTGCCGGAAAACTGCTGGGCGGCTGGCAGATCTCGGGAATTGCAACGTACAACACCGGGCTTCCGTTCACGGCCACCACTTCGTCCTATGACGCGGCGGGGCTAGGGATTGTGAATACGAACCCGGCAGCACGTCCGAATCTGACCTGCGACCCGAACGTTGGCGGCGCCCAATCGCCTCAGCAGTGGTTCAACACGTCATGCTTTACGACAAATCCTCCTCTCGTGACGGGCGTCTTCACTCCGGTCTCGAATGCGGTCGGCAGCACCGCTCGTGGAAACATCGAGGGTCCCCCGACCCGTCGTTTCGACATCACGTTGGTGAAGAACCTCCGGTTCGGCGAAACGATGCGATTACAGCTTCGGGCTGAGGCGTTCAATGTTTTCAATACGACGAACTTCCGAGTTCTCAGCACGAATGTGACCTTCGCAAACTTTGGTGCGGTTACGAGCGTTCGCGATCCGCGTACAATGCAGTTCGGAGCGAAGTTCAGCTTCTAGAACTGTTAGTAACACAATTGCCCCGCGTTGTTCTCAGGTGAGCAACGCGGGCTTTTTGTTGATAAGATTTGGGCAAGATGAGCAGACTGATAATTTCGGGCGTCAAGTTGGCGGCGGACGAGTCCGGTGAGGCTTGGGACGTTGGGCTCGGCGACGGATCGGTCGACTCGGTCGCGCCGGGTGGTTCGCTGGTCGGCGGTGAGATGAGATACGGATCTGGATTGACCCTGTATCCAGGTTTCATCGACGTTCACAATCACGGGGCGGTCGGCGTTGATGTGAACGAGACAGGAGTTGATGGGTTGGTTGCGGTGGCAGAGTTCCTTGCGAGCGAAGGGGTCACCGCCTGGCTGCCGACGCTGGTGCCGGACTCGGATGAGAACTATCTGCGGGTTATCGGTGTAATTGATCGCTTGATGGAAATGCAGTCGGGGCAGCCGATCGCCCAGGCTGTTGGGGTTCATTACGAAGGCGTCTTCGCGAATGAAAAGATGTGCGGAGCGCTCCGGCCTGAGTTTTTCAAAACCTTCACCGGGAGGGAAGTCATCGAACTTCCACGCTTGAAACACGGCGTTCACATGACGACATTTGCCCCGGAGGTTGAGAATGGCGTCGAACTGGCAAGGGAGTTAACCAGACAAGGATGGATCGCTTCGATCGGGCATACGAAAGCCGATGTTGAGACCCTCGATAGAGCCTGTTCCGCCGGTGCGAGGCACGTGACCCATTTCTTCAACGCGATGACGGGCATTCATCACCGCGATGTCGGAGTCGCCGGATGGGCATTGACCAACCCCGACGTGACATTCGACATCATCGCGGACGGAACCCACGTCGATCCCCGAATGGTCGAGCTTGCGTGCCGGACCAAGACGCCCGAAAAGACCATTCTGATCAGCGATTCCGTCGCGCCAACGGGCCTCGGCGATGGCTCGTATGAACTTTGGGGAGAGACGGTTGTCGTCGAAAACAAGCGGACCCGAAATGAACGCGGCAGCATCGCGGGTTCGGTGATCTCAATGCTCGACGCGGTGAACGGAGTCCGGTCGATCGGGTTTTCTTCTGGAGAGATTGCAAAGATGGCATCTGCAAATCCCGCGAAACTGCTGGGCGTTGCGGATTTGCGAGGCTCGATCGAGGTAGGAAAGCGGGCAGATCTGGTCGCGGTAAATGATGATGGAACCGTAGAATTCGTTATGATCGGCGGTAGTTTGGTTAAGTTGAAATAAACTGCTGATGCGTGGTTCGCGACGACCGCCTGACTAAAAAACCCGCAAACTCAACGGAATGTCTAGTTTCTGATAACTTCTGTAAATAAATGTAAACCCCGTCTTTCCAGCACTTTTTCGCGTAGAATCAAATGGATATGACCAAGGTGCTGATCATCGACGACGACGAGGAACTGTGTGAGCTGGTCTCAGAGTATCTCGGTGTCGAAGGGTTTGAGACCTCAGTCGTCAACGACGGTGCGAGCGGACTTGAGGCCGCTCGTTCGGGTAAGTACGACATGGCCATATTGGACGTCATGCTTCCAAAGATGAATGGTTTCGAGGTGCTGAAGAATCTGCGAACTGACTCGAGCCTGCCGGTACTTATGCTCACGGCTCGCGGCGATGACATGGAACGGATCGTCGGGTTGGAAACAGGAGCCGACGATTACCTCCCGAAGCCCTTCAATCCGCGCGAGCTGGTAGCTCGCCTGCGGGCCATCATGCGGCGTGTAAAGGGCGACCCTGTCGAGAATGGTTCGGACAAGATACAGGTCGAGGATATCGAGCTTTCCGAATCGTCTAGATCTGCGAAGCTTAACGGTGAAGAGGTCGTGCTGACATCTGTCGAATTCGATCTGTTGAAGCATCTTCTAAGGGAAGCTGGCAAGATCGTCAAAAAGGAAGACCTGAGCATTCGGGTTCTGGACCGCGAACTCTCGCCTTTCGACCGCAGCTTGGATATGCACATCTCTAATCTTCGGAAGAAACTAGGGCTTCGCGACGACGGCACCGACAGGATCAAGACCGTCAGATCGGTGGGCTACATTTATACTCTCGTATGAATCTCTTCGTAAAGATCTTCCTTTGGTTTCTAGCTGCCCTGGCGTTGATGGTAAGCGTCGTCGTGTTTCTGAATTGGACCGTTCAGACAGAGCCGGTCGTGAGTCGCTGGCGTGTCTCGGTTCGAAATCAAACCACGATCTACGCTGAGACCGCAGCTCAAGTATATACAGCCGAGGGCGAAGCGGGCTTGGGCACTTTTCTGGAGCGAATTCGGAAACCGGAGAATATTGGAGAGGTTGACCTGATCGGCGAGAACGGAAAGGTCTGGATGTCAGAGGGGGTTGCGGCAGAGAATTACAAGGAGCTTGTTGCCAAAGCTCTTGCTAGCGACACAGTTGAGATCGAGAGCAATCCGGAAGCGGCAACGTCGGTCTCGGCGAAGATGTTGACTTTGCCGAATGGGGAGAGATTCGTTCTGATCGTTCGTTGGGAACGGCCTCGGTTTACGCCGTTCTTTGGCGAATCACCGCTTCGGTATGTAAGGTACGGAGCCTTACTCCTGACTGCTCTGGTGCTGTGCTGGCTGCTCGCCAAGTACCTTGCTTCGCCGATCGGGAAGCTGCGGATGGCCACTCAACGATTCGCGGACGGAGATCTGTCGACCCGTGTTGCAGATCAGCTTGGCGGGCGACGGGACGAACTTGCGTCCCTTGCAAAAGATTTCGACTTGATGGCCGAACGCATCGAGGGATTGGTAACTTCTCAGCAGCGGCTTTCGCGGGACGTATCTCATGAGCTTCGGTCACCGCTCGCTCGAATGAACGTCGCACTTGAGATCGCAAAGCAGAGATCGAACGGCGATACGTCTACATTTTTCCAGAGGATCGAAATCGAGTCGCAGCGGCTTAATGGTATGATCTCGCGGCTGTTGACGCTGTCTAAACTGGAGTCAGGCTCCAAGGATTTTGATCAGCGAGAGCTGAATCTCCGATCGCTCGTTGAACAGGTCGCGGCAGACGCCGACTTTGAAGCGAATGCAAAAAACCGGTCTGTAAACATTGTCAGAGCCGACGATTGTCGCGTGGTGGGCAGCGACAGTTTGATCCGAAGCGCGGTTGAGAACGTTCTCAGGAATGCGATCCGCTATACGAAAGAGGGAACGGCAGTCGAGGTGTCGCTTGCCAACACTAACGGTAAGGCCACGGTGCTAATTGTCGATCATGGCGAGGGGGTTCCAGAATCCGAACTTGCCAATTTATTCAGACCATTTTATCGGGTAGGAGAAGCTAGGGACCGAGGTTCGGGTGGGACGGGCCTTGGACTCGCTATCGCCCAGCAGGCAATTCTCGCGCACGACGGAAAGATCTCTGCGAAGAACCAAAGCGACGGCCTTGCGGTCGAGATCGTGCTCAACTGCGTGAGGACCAACGGAAAGGTCTAAACTTCGCGGTTCTTCCGAGCAGCGGCAAAGGATCTGATCGCCAGTACTACAAACACGAGACAAACTATCGCCATCAGGCCTTGTGAGATCACTGCGGGCGATGCCTGCAACTCGCCCAGGCGGGAGAGCAGACGTCCCGCAGTTGCGATGAAGCCTAAGAGGGCAACGATTACCGCGACGTGCATCAAGTGCTTTCGCCAGCCTTCCTTAAGCTGTGACAAAAGGCCGAGGGCGGCGAGAACCGCTCCGAAGAATGCAGGAATAAGTGCCGTTACACTGGCATTATTGTTGGTCACGGCGATAACGTAACCAATGATCCCGAGAAGGATAAGAACCACTCCGAAAAGAATTGCTGTTGCAGGCATATCAACAATTTACCAGACTTAACCGATTCTGATAAACCGGTCGTAATTCTTCAACCCCTAGTCTGGCGTTATGAATTCTAATAACTTGGAAGCCTTCGCCGTGTCGATCGGCTTTAGCTTGATGTGATACTGGCGAGCGAGAGTCATGTTTTGCTCGGTCGCGGCGATCGCTCCGAGCCAATAAAGGGCGTCGGCCGACTTTGGATCCATGCGGAGGACCCGAAGGTAGGCGGCCTTTGCGTCAGGAAATTTCCGCTGCATACGATATGCATCTGCGAGATATACGACCGGCTGTACAGACTTTGGGTCGAGCTTTGAGGCGGTCTCGTCGGGAACGACGGCTTCGGCGTAGTTACCTTCGTTGAAGTATGCAGCACCCAGGCCAAGTTGAGCGCCCGCGTTGTTCGGGTCGAGGGCGATGGCTATCTTGAACTGCATTGCAGCGTCCTTGTATTTCTTCTGCCGCAGCAGGAAATCACCGATCCGCTGCTGGGCGTGCGAATCCTTTGGATCGAGATCCGCAACCTTCTCGTAGTACTGAATCGCCTGATCCTCGGCCTTCGTTCTGTCTAGAAGGCGTGCGAGTTCGTTATAAGCGGCCTTGTATTTAGGATCGAGTTCGATCGACCGTCGAAACTCAGCAAGAGCTGCGGGGTACTTGTTCGCGTTGCGGTGAGCGAGTCCGCGTTCGTAGAAGATCACGGCATTGGTGGGCTCAAGCTTCTGGGCGGCTTCGAACGCGGCCAGAGCGCCCGAATAATTCCCGGAAATTTCTAAGGATGTCCCGAGCTGAATATGAGCCTTCGCATAATCCGGCCTAAGGCGAATCGCTTCGGCAAAAGCGGTCACGGCAGCGGTGTATTTCTTTTGTCGAAATAACACGAGACCGAGATTGAAGTGGCCCTCAGGAACTTCCGAATTCAATCTATTCGCTGCCCGAAAGGTCTGCTCAGCCCGTGCGAAGTTGCCTGCTCGAAACTCTTCCAGTCCGCGATCGAAGACCGACTGCCAATCCTGAGCCGCAGCAGGTACGAACGCGAAAACGAGGAACAAAACTGTGACGACCGTCCGTAGAAAACTAAAAGTCATACGTGAAAAAAATCGTGTGTCGGATGGTTTCCAGGCAGACGATATTTTACGACGCCTTCGCGAGAATTTCTATTAGTTTCAGCGGCGAACGTTATTTACGGAGTTCTTCGATCATCGCTTCGATCTCCGACCTCACGCGATCGGTCACTTTTGCATACCGATCGTCGCCCGCTTGTGGATCATCTCCGACAACCGACCTTGGAAAGATAGGTTCGCCGATCTTGATCTTCACCTTTGCCGGACGGATCCTCCAGGACTTGCGAGCCCAGACATTCTGCAGGCCGTCGAGTGCTACCGGAACTATCGGCAGGTCGAGTTCTGTCGCGAGGATCGCCGCACCCTTTTTGAACTCGTGAAGCTTTCCATCAAACGCTCGCTCGCCTTCCGGGTAGATGTTCAGCACCATCCCTTTCTTCAATCCGATCGCACCAGCTTTCATCGCCTTCAGCAATTGCGTGTCCTGATCGATCGGGACAACGCGGAGCATTCGCGAGATAAACCGCATTATCGAGCCTTTGAAGAACATGCTTGCGCCGACGTGAAAGATGCGACGAAATATTGAGTACGGATAGTTGGAGGTAAGCACAAACGGATCGAGAAAGCTCTGGTGATTAGGGCAGACCAGGAAGGTCGGAGCCGCGTTCGCAGCTTTCGTGAGGTTCTCAACCCCGGTAACTTCAAGTCGCATGAAGACACGGCAGAAAAGGTTGAACACGCGATAGACGACGAAAGCCAAGGTGACGAATACAGTTCGCTCGCGAAGTGCGGCTCGCACCTCGGGGAGATCATCCTCGGTTTCCCGGATGATCTTGCCCCAGTTAAGGTCGGTGGAAACGGCAACCTCTTCACGCTTTCCCTCGCCGATCCTACTGCCCACGTCGGTTGATCCGATCAGGTCGATGGCGTTCCGTACGGTGAGAGCGGCTGCAACTTGGTCAGCGGTAAATTCAGTTTCGAACGCTTGCTCGAGTCCCGCGAAAAACTCAGCCCGAGCCAACGAATCGAGACCGAGGTCGATCTCAAGGTTCATTTCCGGGTGAATTGTCTCGACGTCTTTCGACTGCGATCGGATCGACTCGGCGACAGTTCGCCCGAGAGCTGATTCCATCAGGCCTGAATCCGCCGGCAGCAGTTTCCAATCCTTCTTCTCCGGTAACCCGCCGGTGCTGAACTCACCGCTTTCGATCTGTTTCTTTAGCTCGAATCGCTTGATCTTGCGCGTCGCGGTGCGAGGAAGCGGTTCGGTACGGACGAGATAGTCGCGGACCCGCTGATACTCAGGAAGTTCACGGCCGAGATTGTCGAGAGCGTACCGGATCGCTTCTTTGGAGTTCGAGAGTTTCGCGGTTTTAAGATATTCGAAGTTCGGAACGACCACGGCGATGAGCTTCTCCGCTCCGGCTCTGCCCGCGTTTTCATCATTGACGCCGATCACCGCAAGTTCCTCAACTTCGGGAGCCTTCAGATACTGAACCTCCAGATCTTCGGGGTGAACGTTCTTCCCCGAAGGCAAAACGATCACGTCTTTGGCGCGACCCACAATGAAAAGATGCCCGTCGGAATCGATCTTCCCCAAGTCGCCCGAGCGGAACCATCCGTCCCCGGTGAACGCTTCCGCCGTAGCGTCCGGATTTCGGTAGTAGCCCTTGAAAACAACTTTCCCGCGGATCAACACTTCACCGACGCCTTCTTTGTCCGGCTCTGCGATCATTATCTCGGTACCACGCATCGCCTTCCCGACCGAACCCACGCGGTTATCGTCTTCGAATGTCGCGGTCGCCGCTCCGCTAGTCTCGGTTAGGCCGTAGCCTTGAATAATCGTGAAACCGAGGTTGTGAAAATCCCTCGCAACGTTTTCATCGAACCTCGAACCGGCAGTGATCGCGAGGCGTAGCTTCCCGCCAAATGATTCGTACACCTGACCGAATAACTTCTCGCCGAGATTAACGCCGAGCGTGTTCCTCAGGGCCCCGTTTGTCGCGAGCATCCCCTTGAAAAGCATCTGAACCGGAGCTGGCTTTGCCTCAACGGCATCGAAGATCTTCTTGTGGAACAGATACCAAAGCCGCGGAACCGTCGTCAGCATCGTCGGCTTGAATTCTTTCATTGCCGAGCTCAATTCCGCTGGCGAGAGTTCTTTCAAGTACCCGACCTCGCAGCCGTAGGTGGTCGCAACCCACAGGTTCACGATCTGTAGATAAGCATGAAAAAGGGGAAGAAGGCTGAGGATCTTCACCTTGTCGTCTAACTCAAGGACCTCGTTGACGCCATCCAGCTCGGCAACGATATTTCCGTGCGTGAGCGGAACTCCCTTTGGGGTTCCGGTTGTGCCGCTGGTATAGATCAGCAGAGCTGTATCGTCGCCGGCCGCCGCTGGAATTTCTTTCGCGTACTCTTCGGGGCAGCCCGATGTTGCCCAATCTTCGAATGGCTGAAATCCGTTCGAGCCCGCGATATCGCCGTTGTTAGACCAGACGACGGCCGGGATCTTTCGCCCCAGCCGCTCTTCCATCTGCGAAAATTTATCGACGACCTCTGAACCGATGAACGCTAGTTTCGCTTCGGAATTCTCGAGAAAGTTGGTTAGAGTCTCGATCTCGCCGTTCGGATCCATCGGCACGCAGACAGAGCCGTTAAAAAGCGTGGCGAGATACGCAACCGCCCAACTCGGATGATTCTCACCGATCAGCGCGACACGATCGCCGTGCTCGATCTTCTCGGCGGAGAGTCGATAGGCTACCGAACGAACGCTTGAGAGCGTTTCGGCGAATGTATAAACGTGCGAATCGTCGCCGACGATCCGCATGGCGGTCTTGTCGGGGCGAGACTCAAAGGAGTCGATGACGCGTTTGCAAAAAGAATCGGACATCTATTCCGAGATCAGTTTATGGGCGAGGTCGCGAGCCTGAACGCGTATCTCAGGAATCGCGGTTGACTCCCACAAAACGCCTTTCAGTGCAGTTCCCAAAGTGTACAACATATCGCTTGCCTGTCCATCTGCTCCCTTTAGCTGCCCGTCGGGAGTTGCGTCCAAGCCGAAGCGAAGGTCATCGCATCGAATGGAGCCTGCGCTGATAAGATTCTTTACAAGCCGAGAATCCAGCTTATCGAAACGGCTTTCAGATCCGATGCAGTTAACGATCACGTCAGCGTGCACGTATTGATCCAGCCCGATCGTCGCGTACCTTACGTCGAAGCCGATCCCTACTTCCCAGGTGATCTTTTGCAGACGGCCTTTCAGGATCTGAAGCTGTCCGGTCCCGCGGAGCTCATCGATGATCAACGCCGCCTCCGGTGCCATCCTGTGACGTGCAACATTCCAGTAGCGGCTCAGATGCTGCATGAAGTACTTCTTTTCGGCGAGCGGCAGGTCGAGCCAGATCTGCTGAGTTACCGGCCGCAGGCTGTCGATCACCGCACGCCAGTCGCTGCTCTCGGCTTCAGCTTTCTTGACATGCGCTCGTACCGTCTTGAGAACATCAGTAACGCGCCTGGCACCTTTGATCTCTTCGAAGAACGGAGGATACGTGAAGCCGAGCTTATGTACCGCCGGAAGTTGTCCCCGCGTAGAGATCGCGTTGATCAAGCCCTTGTGGTTCAGCTTGTATAGCTGCATCGTCACGTCGACCATAGAAAGTCCGGTGCCGACGATCAGGATGCTGTCGTCAGTGCCGATCGAATCGAAAACTTCTGGCGACCACGGATCCTGAAAATACCTTGGCGAATCTATGAACGACTGATCGTCGATGGTCGGATGCGGCGGCAGAAAATTGCCGAAGGCGAGCGCGACCTTCTCGGAATAAATGTGATCGCCTGACGCGAGCTGCACACTCGCCTTGCCCTCTTTTATCTCGACGTCAACTGCTTCATCATCAAAGATATTTAGTGCAACATTCTGGCCCTTGTTCTTGTTCGCTTCCTCAAGCTGCTCGCGGAGGTATTCCCCGTAGATTCGACGCGGGACGAAAGCCAAGGCGGAATAATCCATTTCGCTGTCATTCAGCCAGCGATGAAAGTGTTCGACGTCGTCCGCATAAGCTCCCATCTTTGCGGCGGGAACATTCAGGAGATGGGAATCCTCTTGCGTCGAGAATGCGACCCCGCGGCCGATGTGCGGACGCTTTTCGACCAGGTTGATCTCGAGCCGCCCATCGCCGCTGTATTTGAGTAAATTGAGTGCAAGCAAAGTGCCGCTCGCCCCGCCGCCGATGATGGTGATCCTCTTCATTCGATCGAGCCTCCTAAAGAAAAAGGTTTCGGTCGAAGAACAACCCGAATACACAAAGAGGTCGTAAAGAACGCTCCTTCACGACCTCTTTAAAGAATCTGGTCTAGGTGTCCTTCTTCGTGTTTGCCTACGAGGTTAGCTGACGGGCTGGAAGCGAAGAAGTCTTCTTCTGAGCTCTCTCAGATTAGCCCCTGTTCCGAACGATACGGAAACTGATTTTGGATCCCCCGCGTTGTGAGTCCACAACTTCGGCAATTGAATTTTGTAGAGTTTAGCTAATTGTTAACGCGAAAGGCAAGGCCTATCTGGTGCTGGGAATGCGAACCCGAAGCGCTTTGGGCATGACCTCATACACGGCAGGCAGCATTCCGAGCAATTCTCCATCTACTTCGATGTGAACTTTGTCGCCGTTGTTCATCGGGCGGGCTTCGATGCGTTTTGCGAGCGTGTCGGCGACTTCCCGAAGGTCGAGGTGGGTGCCGCGGTAGAGTGTGTAGGCGTTCAGGATGATCTTTGCGGTGTTGATATCGCCGATGTTGATGACGTCGAGAAAACCGTCGTTCACTTTCGCGTCGGGTGCGATCATCATTCCTCCGCCGAAGTATCGGGCATTGGCGATGCAGAAATTGACAGTCGAAAGCATCCGTTCGTCGCCGTCGTCGATCCTGACGCGAACATTAGTTGTTCCAATACCGACGACTTCCCGAAGCGTCGAAAGGGCAAAGCTCGCCCGGCCACGCAGCGTGTCAAGCGGCAGCCAATTCATTGAGTTAGAGCCCTTTACGCGTTCGATGATCGCAGCGGCGAGGCCGAAAGATGTGACGTTGAGAAAGTATCGAGAGTCCTCCTCACCGTCGAAGTTGCGATAAGTTACGCGGCCGGCATCGATCAATTCTGTTCGCCCATCTTTGAGCGCTCGAGCCGCATCGCGAGGCTCGCTCGGTATCTCGAGCGTGCGACGGAAATCACCGCCCGTGCCCGACGGGAAGATGCCGAGTTCGCAATCTGTTTCGGATGCGATGATGCCGTTCGCGATCTCGTTGATCGTACCGTCACCGCCGCATGCAATGATCAGCTTGCGGCCTTCCATCGCCGAACGCTTTGCAAGATCGACCCCATCACCCGGGCCCTTAGTAAATGCGACTTGAAATGCTCCGAAATGCGTGCGCAGGTCGCTGGCGATACGCGACCAATTGTTCCGCGTGGCGCCGGACGCGGACTTGGGGTTTACGATGATCAGTGGAAGCATTAGAAGAACATACTCCCGTTCTCTTTTACGAAATCGACAACCGACTTCACCGTCGTAAATTCGCCTAGCTGCGTGTTCGCATCTTCTCGGGTCGTAAATCCTTTGCCGTCGTTCATATACACGGTGTTCTCGTTGAACTCGCTCGATTTTGCCTGACATTTGCTGACGACGATCACGTCCGTCCGCTTGTCATTGTTCAGATCTTGGAAAGAAACCGCATCGATCCAGCAGCCGAAGTTGATGCCGTTGAACTGCGAAGGGAACTCAAAAACCTTCTTGCCGTTCTTGAAGATCGCAAAGTTCGATTCCATCGGCGGATCGTCAAACTCCGGATTGTGAGATGTGACGAAGCATGAATTTCTGAACGGTTCGAAATCGATAGCAAATGTCTGCTTTTTATAGATATCGTACTCGCCCGGATCAACCGTCTGGCACGCGAGAATCGCCGACATTCCTGCCCCGCCTACCGGAGTCGACTCCGGAGTAGGTGTCGGCGTCGAAGTCGTTGCCGGGGTTGCCGCCGGAGCGACGTTAGCCACCTGCTCGCGCTTGACGATATAGCAGGACGAAACTAATAGTGACGTAATGAACAGAAAGAAAAGGAT
>JAQSDP010000466.1 GCA_029945985.1 bacterium
CTAAACGCGATCGGAGACAGTGCCGCCGTCGGCAAAGTAAAAGAATGGGGGATCTACAGCTCGTGGCCGCGTTTGATAGCTGCGCACGGGATGATCGGTATCTCGATGGACGCGGACGGTACGCGGATCCAGGAAAGTCTTAAGGGAATCTTTGCGTTCCTTGAGCGCGAAGGTGCTTCGCACGGGGTAGATGCTTCGCGGCTTGGCGTTTACGCGGCGAGCGCGAACACTACCCAATCGATCGTTTACCTGATGGGTGACGGAGCGGCGAAAGGAATCAAGGCGGCAGGCCTTTATTCCGGTGCGACGCCGACTGCGGAGACGCAAAGATTCAGAACTTCTCCAGCTCTGGAGTTGTGCGCCCATTGTGCGCCAAACTCGCCAGAACAGGGGGAAACGCGGCGAACGTAAAGTAAAGAGAAGTCAACTAGAGGAAAGGTATGCGGGAAACATAGCCAAAGAAATCTTAACTACTCGAAACCCTATAAACTTGAAGGCTAAGATTCATAACCCCAAGGTCGGGAGTTCGATCCTCCCCCCCGCCACCAACATTTATGGACATTCCGTCGCCCGGTGTCCTGTTCACTTGCACGCTCGGGCACTCGCGGTCGTTTCTTGCCAGGCAGTCAATTTGTTTCCGCCGACAATCTTCGATATTCGATCAGGACCTATTCATATGAAGTATTAGGTACGAGTCGAAGTAAGTTCCCACCGTTCCGAGTGTTCGCTTGATTCACCAGAGTTCAAGGTCCTAAGCGGAGCCAAAGTCTCCACTTCTATGAAGTCACCTGCAGTGTAAACTTCGGTGTTTGAATTCAAGTCAGGATAAACGGCTTCTTCATCGTACGCGAAACGCTTAACGAATTGCTGATCTTGCAGGCGATATCCCACCCAGCCGCGCTTGTTCAAGACGCCGATCTTCTGCGGTTCGCTCTTTGCCCCATCGACCCGCAGACGAATAAATTCCTTATCAAATTGCCAGCGTGAATCCGAGAGATCAGTGTACGGCCAGAGGGCTAGACTTCTTGTCGGCAAGAGGGTTTCGGTTCCGTAGGACTCCCATTGCTCGTTTGGGATTTCGCAGACTCCGCCCGCACGCATGACGGTCAGAGCCCAACAGGCCATCTCTACCGCCACGGTGCCTCGGTTGGTGATAGTGTGATCTATTGAGAGACCCGACCCCGTTGCATCCAATCTGACCAGTAGTTCCTTTTGGGTACGTGTTATTTCGTCGATCGGTTGAACCAGCCGGATCGAGTTCTCTTTCAAGTTGTAGTGATACTCGACCGGTGAATTGTCTGGAACATAAGAATTAGGCATATGCTCCGGTGCGATCCAAAGACGATGCCCGCCGTACGGCTTAAACTCCCCCAAGGCGGTTTCTACTCGAGCGTTCGGATGCAAGCCAAGAATGTTTTCGCCTCCAACGAATGCATAAGAGAGTATTCGAGGACCGACTTCGGTAGTCACGACCACTTCGACCTCCCCATTTGAAAGCCGAATGCAGTTTGGCAGATTTAGATACTCAACGAATTGCATCAACTACTTCTCTTGCGCCATCCGCCGGTTCTGAGATGTAGATCGCGGGCTCCGTATCAGTGTTGCGGGCATATCCCTCAAGGACCTGTGTCGTAAACATCTCGAGGTTCTGTTTTCGCACCAAGTTGACCGTTGAGCCACCGAATCCTCCTCCAGTCATGCGGCCGCCCAGCACGCCCTTGCATTCGAACGCCAGGTCGACGAGTAGATCCAATTCCCGGCAGCTGACCTCGAAGTCATCTCGCAGACTCGTGTGTGACTCCCACATCAACTTTCCAAAGCTGCTTAGATCGCCCTTTCTCAGACTATCGACCGCCAGCAAAGTCCGATCGTTCTCCGACACCACGTGGCGGACGCGCTTTCTGATGTTTTCCGGCAGAGATCCGGCATACTGTTCGAACTGCAGCCGAGTAACGTCGCGCAGCTGAGCAATTCCAGGCAGGAATTTTCGTAAGATCTCGACCCCCTCTTCACACTCGTCACGCCTTACGTTGTAATTGGAGGCTGCTAAATCGTGCTTAACTTTGCTGTCGCAAATAACAACGCGCGTCTCCGCTGATGACAAAGGGACTTGCTCCGATTCTAGACTTCGACAATCGATCAAGAGAGCATTACCCTTCTTTCCCAAAGCGGAAATATATTGATCCATTATACCGACGTTCGCGCCGACAAACTCGTGTTCGGCTGCTTGTCCGACAAGGGCAAGCTGAACTTTGTCGATCGATACGTCTGAGATTTCAGTGAGAGCCAAACCGACCGATATCTCGAGTGCAGCAGACGATGAAAGTCCTGCACCGCTTGGGACGTCGGAATCAATAAGCAGATCCGCTCCCAACAGTCGGACGCCTGTGCGTTCCAAGATCCGCGCCATACCTTCGATATAATCTAGCCAAGATCCGCGACGCATCAGCTCGGGCGAATCTAAATCGATCTCACCGGCCTCACCACGATTTCTCGATCGAACAAGGATCTTCCGATCGGTGCGCGCGGTGGCGGCAACCGTCGTTCCGCGCTCGATCGCCATCGGGAGAACAAAACCGCCATTGTAGTCGGTGTGTTCACCGATGAGATTCACACGTCCCGGCGCGCGAAACATCCGCGGCACCCGGCCGTAGATGCTGTGAAATTCCGAGCGGAGCTTTTCGAGGTTGGATGACATATGCGTCGACCGCAGCATTAACGCGGTTACCAGACGACCGTTTCGATCAAACGACGTAGTTCCGACGCTTTTTCTTCTGGCAGAGTGTCATTGATAAACATTCCCGCGCCGGCTTCGCTCCCCGCCAAATACTTCAGTTTGGTTGCTGTGCGCATCGGCGGATAAAACTCTACGTGAAAGTCGAAAAAACTGTAATCTGAACCGTCTGACGGACGATTGTTCATCGACATAATGTATGGGAAACTCACATCAAAAAGCCTATCAAATGCGGAAAGCACCTGTTTGAAAATACTGGCGAGATCACGAAGTTGGGCGAGCGTGAGATCGGTCAGTGCTTCTGCGTGAGTGTTTGGATATATATGTAGCTCAAATGGATAACGAGCGAAGAACGGGATCAGCGCTGTGAACGATTCATTTTCGGCAACTATTCGCTCCCCATTTTTCTTTTCCACGTGCAGAAGGCTTGCGATCAAGTTGTTGCCCGTTCTTGCCTTATGTTCGCGAAACTGATTTACCTTTTGGACCAGGCGGGGTGGAATAAAAGGGTATGCGTATATCTGGCCGTGGGGATGCGGCAGCGTAACGCCGACGGCTTCCCCCTTATTCTCAAAAATATAAACGTACTCAACAAAATCGAGTTCGCCTAGATCCTTGAATCTGTCCTGCCAGACCTGCATCAACTTGTAGATCTGCGATACCGGTTGGTCTGCCAAGCTCGAATTGTGATCGGGCGTGTAGACCACGACTTCGCAAACCCCTTGAGCGGGACGCACTGGATAAAGGTCGCTTCCGTCAACGGCCGGTTCAGGGGGATCCGGCATTAAGCTTGGAAACTTGTTCTCGAAAACGACGATGTCATAACTCGGCTCGGAGATTTCGGTCGGAAAGCCGCCAGCTATGGTCGGACAAAGCGGACAATAACCGGGCGGCGGAAAAAACGTACGATCCTGGCGATGCGTTGCCGTGACGGTCCATTCACCAAGAAGAGGATTCCAGCGGAGTTCAGACATTCTCGGCCACCTCGGCGAGCGTCTCCGTCTCGACTTTTCCGAACGTGTAATAAATGATATATCGCCGTCCGTCGGGCATAGTTTCGCGACGCTTGTGCATTTCGCGATCGACTATTTCCTGCTGGTTCTCTTCGTTCTCCATTTGATCTTAGTAGGCGAAAGCTTGATATATCTCTCGCGTGTCTATCTCGTCCAGCGATTCTACGCGGGGGTTGAACCGGAGAAGATACCGGGAATCCTCGGATAGGCTTTCCCACGCATCAAGCGGGATCCGAATCGAAACTTCTGGACGAAACAACCATCGGCGACTATAGCCGATAACGCACATTGGTCGCGGATGATCCGTTCGATTTGGTGTTCCCCGGTGGATCGCCCGAACATCCCGGATGATCAAATCGCCGGTTTCAAGCAATATTCGTTCGAGTTTGACTTCCCCGGTTTCAATTCCTTTCAGTCCTTCCTCTCTCGCCATCATATGGGTTCCAAACGTTGTCTCGAGGGGGCCGTTTTCTTCCGTCACATCAACGAGCGGAAAATTGACTGCCAATTGGAAGGGCGGCGTCTCGAGACCTAGCTCCGGAAAAAGGGGCGGAGCATCACGGTGTAGATCTTGATACATGGACCCGGGCAGCGGGGTGTCGACAGCCAGCTGGCACATCACCATATTCTTTCCAACGAGATTTTTCGCAATTGCCAAAACGTCCGGGTCGGCGAAGATCGCTTCGTCGGCGAATGGACGAATGAACGGTAACGTAACGTAGTGACGATTCGATCCGCGATTTTGTTTTCCGCTTTCCCTCTCGATGTGAGTGGTAAGAAGCGGCCTGAAATGCTCATCCCATCGCTGCAGTGTTTCCGCAGGAAAGTGGCCCTTCAAAATGCAAAGTCCGCTGGTTAGGGTCTCATGTGTGAACTGTTCGATCTCAGCTCGGCTGTAACGCATAAGGTGAAATTATACCTGTGAGATTCTGCGGACAATCACCTACCTTAACTTTGTCAGGCGGTTTTGAACTACGACGACGAAAAGCAGGATCAGGCCACGAAGAACAAGCTGCCACCAGGGGCTGATCTGGCCCTCCAGATTAAACAGATTAAAGATCACCCCAAGCAAAAGAACGCCAACCAATGTGGCTAAAGCGCTTCCTTGTCCTCCTGTTAAAAGCGTTCCACCGATCACGACTGCGGCGATCGCGTCGAGTTCCCAGCCCACACCTGCAACTGGCTGTCCTGTCCCAAGGCGCGAAGCGAGAATTACACCTGCCAATCCCGCCAACGCCCCGCTGATCGCATATACCAAAATAGTCACCCGGTCCGTGTTCAAACCCATTAGACGGGCGGCTTCGTCGTTGTCCCCAACCGCGAGAACATTCCGTCCGAATCGCGTGTGGTTCAAAACGAGCCATCCGACGGCGAACGCAACCAACAATATGACTATCGGAACCGGCACAAAACCGATCGAGCCTCGTCCAAGCCATCCGAAGCTGTCACTGGAGCTTGTGATCCTGACCGATTCCTCACCGGTCACGGCCAGGGCCAGACCGCGTGCCGCGATCATCATGGCAAGAGTGACAATGAAGGGCTGAATTCTTCCCTTTGAGATGACCAAGCCGTTTATCAATCCTAGGATGGTAGCGGCGGCAACTGCGGCAGGCAGCGCGACGATCAAACCCTGGCCTGCGAGGCTCGCCGCAATAACACCTGCTACGGCCAGTAGTGCTCCGACGGACAGATCTATGCCGCCAGTTAAGATCACGAATGTCATCCCGAGCGCGACAAGGCCAAGCATGGAATTTTGTCGCAGGATATTAAGCAGATTCTCTGGGGTCAGAAACGCTTCGTAACGCGCAAAACCGATCAAGCAAACGAGCAAAAGCATAACGAGTGCACCCTGATGCTGCAAAAGCGATCCTATTCTTGCCCGCATAGAAGGCCTCAGCTCGATCTCACCCGATGTACTAGATCCGCTCATAATTATTTGGTCGCAGGGGGGCGACGACAAATCGATCGCTCGAAGCCCGCCTTCATTAGTCTCCCTTCTGCTTGATCCTGATCCAATCGAATCGGGCAGCACGCGTTTTGCCGGTGTGCGTCAACGCGACCCGCGATCCTTCGACGTGGCTTCCGACGACCTTTCCACCGAGATCTGTCCAGCTCTTTCCGTCTAGACTATAGGCGAACTGAAAGAATTCTCCTCCCACTGCTGCCATTCGTAGATATACGTTCTGCGTTTGCGGGAGTGCCGCACTCGCCGCAATTTGCTGTATGCCGTTCTCGCGCCTAAAGACCGACACTTTTCCCATCCCGAGTCCGATTCCAACTGAGTTACCGCGCCAGCCGTAACCGGATAGCCCGACGAATTCCTCTGCGCTCTCGCTAACATCTTTGACCAGCGTCGTCGCTAGATAATCACCGGAAACCGTACGAAGAGCGATGACAGCCTCGCTCATATCACTTGCTCCAAAGGCCAGGGAGCTCGACTTCATATCAAGCGTTTGCACCGGGGATATTGGAAACTGAAAATGCGGCCCCAGAGTCGGATCGTCGAATTCATCCGCAAACAAAGGAAACCTTTCCTGCTTCTCCGCGATAAATGGCAAATCCGCGGTGGTTGATGCACCCTGTCCGCTATTGATCGTCGCCCATCCATCCTTCGACCATTCGACTTTGTCGAGCAGGGCTTCCCGGCCAATACTGAAAGCGTCGGAGCTTTTCCGATATGCGTGGTATAGCAAATAATCAGAACCGGCGCTCGACTTCACTATCGTTCCGTGGCCGGGACACTGCCACGTTTCGTTTGCGGCCAAAATAGGATTCGCCGGATTTTTCTCCCATTCTCCTAGAAGAGTTTTCGATCGGGCCATGCCGAGAGCATAATTGCACGCCCGGCCACAACAAGCATTGCCCGAATAAAACATGTAGAACCAGCCGTTTCTGCGCACGATGCTGACCCCTTCGACCACATGATTTTCCCAGCCCTCGCCTTCATTACGGAAAAGCCGTTTAGGCTTTCCGACGAGTTTCGTTAGGCTAGGATCTAGCCCCTGGGCGTAAAGCCAAGTCGGTTGCCCCCGATCGTTGCCGTCTTCCTTCCAAACTAAGAATGGCTTGTTGCCTTCGTCCCGAATGAAAAATGCGTCGATCGAACCCATTTCCTGACACACCAGCGGACCGTGGTCTTTGTAAGCTCCATCGGGTTTCTCCGCAACCGCGACAGCAACGCATAAGGTCCCCTTTTTCCCTTTGCCTTCATCGCGTCGGGCCGTGTAGAAAACGTGAAATCTTCCGTTGTCTTCTGCGATTTCGGGTGCCCAGAAGTCGCCTTTGGCCCATTTAGGCTGGCTCGCAAATACCCAGCTGATAATTTTCCAATTGACCAGATCTTTCGAATGAGCGATCGAGAAGATCGGTGACCAGCTACCCGACGTCGCCGTCGCATAGTAATCCTCACCAACTCGAATCACGGACGGATCTGGGAACTCACCCGGTATTACCGGATTTGAATAGGTCTGGGCCGAGAACGATGACGCAAGTAATATCAGGCACGCACAGAAAACGAGAATGTGCCGCTTCAAAGAGAACCAGCGAGCGGCTTTCTTTGACGTGCTTATCCTTGCAGCCTTTCTTTTCAGCCTCATCATTTCAGCAGATGTTCCGCTTTCCAAACTTCCATTGTTAGCGTGATTTAGAACGCTGCAGGTATACGACGAACAGGATTATCGCGGCTTTGATCACAAGCGAGTAGGGGTATTTGATATCGTTCATAACGAAGCTTGTCGTGATGATCACCATGATAAGCGCTCCTATTACCGTGCCTATGATCGTTGCACGGCCACCTGACAAGGCCGTTCCCCCAACGACAGTTGCTGCGATGGCGTCAAGCTCGATGTTAACTCCCACCTGCGAGGCATCGGACGCGCCTAAACGAGCGGTGTATATCAATCCGGCGATTCCCGCTAGCAGTCCGCTTAAAGCATAGATCGCTATTTTCGTACCGCGCACTGAAATTCCCGAAAGCCGCGCCGCGTTTTCGTTACCACCCACGGCAATGACATACCGGCCGAATATTGTGGATCGCAGAACGAAGATCGCGAGCCCGACGATCAATGTCATCACGAAGATCGGCATCGGCAGAAAGTTCAACAGAGATCCTTTCCCCAAAAACTCGAAGCTTTCATTACTAAACGGGATCAATTGCCCGCCATTGCTTATAACTTGTGCGATTCCGCGGCCGGCGATAAGCATCGCGAGCGTAACGATGATCGGCTGGATCTTAAAGGTGGAGATCAGCCACCCGCTGAACGCCCCGATCAGGCTAACTACCGCGAGGCCTGCTAGGATCGCGGGGAATGCGCCGTATTCGAGACATACGGCTGCCACGGCCGACGCAATGGCCATCAGGGATCCTACCGATAGATCGATCCCGCCGGTTGCGATCACAAATGTCATCCCGACCGCAACCACCATTGTCGGCGTCACCTGGACCAGAATATTTCGAAAATTATCGATGTCTGCGAAATTCGGGGTGAATGCAATGTTCCCGAGAATGAGCAGAATAAGTGCAGCCGCCGCACCATACGTGGGCGCATAGTCCGCAAAGGCAGAACTCCGTGTCCGAGGCAGCGGCGATTTTAGTGCTTCAGCCATAACAAGTCACTGGGGCTAGACTGCCGAGGCACTGTCACTTTGTACACCCCCGGCTTCTTCAGCCGCCATAGCTTTAACTATGGAGTCCTGCGAGATCTCCTTACCAGTAAGTTCCGCGCAGCATTCGCCATCCCGCATAACGACGATCCGCGAACTTCCTTCGACGAGTTCTTCGAGCTCAGAAGAGATCATCAAGACGCCCATTCCATCTTCCGCGAGTTCGTTAATCAGCGCTTGAATTTCGCTCTTCGCGCCCACGTCGATGCCGCGTGTTGGCTCATCGAGTATTAAAAACTTTGGATTTTTGCATAACCAGCGTGCCAGAAGAACTTTCTGCTGGTTGCCGCCGGAAAGATCACGGATCTTTTGCTCGCCGCTTGAGGCCTTGATCCCCAGCCGACTCATGAATCTCTCAACGATCTGGTTCTGCGCGGACCTGGACACTACGCCAAACCTCGTCAAGGCCGGCAGGGCCGCGAGTGTCATATTTTCGCGAACTGACCAATCTGGGACGATTCCCTCAGCTTTGCGGTCTTCAGAAAGAAAGGCAAGGCCTGCCCGTATGGCATCGTGCGGTGAACGAAGATTCAATTGTTTCCCTTCAAGTGAAACCTTCCCTTCGTCGATCGAATCGGCGCCGAACACTGCCCGCGCAACTTCCGTTCTTCCGCTTCCTAAAAGACCGGCCATCCCGAGGATCTCGCCCCGCCCGGCGGTAATCGATACATCCCGCAAATGGCGTCCCCGTCGTAAATGTTCAGCTTCCAAAAGTGGTTTGGCGCTGCTGGACTCGTGATGGTCTCCGAAAGCGGTTGAGCCTTTCTTCTCCAGATCTTCCCGCTTTTTGCCTAGCATCAAACAAATCAGATCCATCCGCTCCAATCCGGCGAGCGGTCGGGTGGCAATAAACTTCCCGTCCCGCAGCACGGTCACCTTGTCGCACACCGCATAGAGCTCGTCGAAGCGATGCGAGATATAAACGATCCCCGTTCCCTGCTCCTTCAGCCGGCGGATCACGTCATATAAGAGGACGACCTCGTGTTCGGTCAAGCTGCTTGTAGGCTCATCTAAAACAAGGACTTTTGCTCCTAATGAGACTCCCCGGGCAATAGCGATCATTTGCCTCGAAGCGATGTTCAGAGTCCCCAGAGTGGCTTTTGGGTCGATCTGCAAACCGAGATTCCTTAAAACTTCGCCGGCATCACGATACATTCGCTTCCAATCGATCAGGCCAAACCGGCGAGGCTCGCGACCCAAGAACATGTTCTCGGCGACTGAACGGAACATCAAAAGATTGACTTCTTGATAGACCGCGACGACTCCAGCGTGTTGAGCCTCTTCAGGTGTGCGGAAGTTCACCGGCGAGCCTTCGAGAAACATCTCACCACCGTCGCGATGGTAAGCTCCGGTCAACACTTTGATCAACGTAGATTTGCCGGCACCGTTCTCACCGACCAGCGAATGCACCTCGCCCTGCTCAAGCGAAAAATGCACGTCGTCGAGAGCGACCACTCCTGAAAAAACCTTCTTAATTTTCTCCATCCGCAAAAGCGGTTCAATGTTCATTGGATCTCGCTCCGGGAACTAACCGAGAATCTTGCAAACTGCAATTCTAGTAGGCCTCGTTTACAAACTGTGCGGCGTTTGAAGCATCGAAGAATCTATCTTCGTTGATGATCTGCAAAGGCAGCTTTTCCCCTCGCCAGTATCTTTCGAGAGTGTCGAACGCGATCGGCCCGAATCGTGGATTACACTCAACTGTCGCATTCAGCTCACCGGCTATGATCGCCTGGAGAGCCGATTTTTGACCATCGATGGAGATTATCAGCACGTCCTTCCCCGGATTCATTCCGGCGGCCTTGAGTGCTTGTATCGCGCCGAGTGCCATCTCGTCGTTGTGCGCATAAACCGCGGTGATCTCTTTTCCTTTCGCCTGGATTATATTCTCCATGACCTTCTGGCCTTCGGCTCGAGTAAAGTTCGCATCTTGTGAAGCGATGATCTTCATGTCCGGACTTTTCGCGATCTCTTCCACGAAGCCCCTACTCCGATCGTTCGCAACGCTTGACCCAGTCGTACCTTTAAGCTCGACGATTCCTGCCTTGCCATTGGTTTGTTTTGCTAACCATTCACCGGCCCGCTGTCCTTCCTTGATGAAATCGGACTTAATAACGGTCACAAAATCCACCCCCGGTGTTCCCGTAGCTTCCCGGTCGATAAGAATTATCGGTATTTTCGCAGCCTTCGCGGCCTCAAATGTGGCCGAGAATCCCTCGGCTTCGCGCGGTGCAAGAAATATTGCCGAGACCTTACGAGCTATCAGATCTTCGACATCGGATACTTGCTTGGCAGTTGTTCCCTGGGCGTCCGTGTAAACGAAGTTATACGTTCCTGAACGCTTGGCGGCTTCCGCCTTCATGCTCTCGCTCTCGGCTATGCGCCATGGCCCGGTGTTCTCCATTTGGGCAAACGCAACCGTTTTCTTTGCGCCGCCATCGGCTCCGTTTGAACCGTCCCCGTTAGTTGACGCGGCGGGTTTACGATTGCAGCCAGAAAAGAAAGCAGCGAAGACGACCAGCAATACAAGAAGGACTCGATTCTTTGACACAAAGCTCATAATATTTCTTTCTCCAACCAGATCTTAAACGTTTCCTATTTGGCCGGCTCAATTCTGAGGAAGCCGAACCGCGCCGTAGCGTTCTCTACCCCGCCGACCGTCATTGCGACCCGAACACCGCGGTCCCACGGCGGCAAGTAGTCACCGTTCTGTTCACTCCCCACAGGTGTAAATTTTCTCCCCTCGACACTCGTGGCAAAGCTGTAAAACGTTCCGTCGCGTGCCGTCATTCTTAGATAGATCAAGCCGCCGACCGGTGCGTCGTGAGTCGAGAGCCTTCGGTGATTATTCCGCTCTCGCCGCCATACGACGATCTTGTCATCCTGCAGCCCAAAGCCCAGAGCGTTCTCACCATCGCCGTACGCTGAAAGACCTGCGATCGCACCGCTCGTCAAACTCTTACGGTCGATCTGCGTCGTCGCGGTATAGCTTCCGTTGGTCGTGTAGTAAGCCATTATGCCGCCGATCGGATTCGCCATCTGCTCGGCGTTCGGCGTCAACTTCAGAAATCCGCCGCTGATGCTGTAGGCCGGAATGCTGTTTTGTAGCCATTGCCAACCGAAGCGCAAAGTAGGTGCGTTGAAATCATCGAAAAAACGATACTCCTCTTCTTTTTCGGCAATACCATGCGGAGCAGCGGCAGCCTTGCTGGCGCCCATGCCGTTGTTGATCTTCGCCCAACCGTCTTTTGTCCAATTCACTTCGTCTAGATAGGCCTGCCGCCCGACTGTATTGAAATCTTTCCGGTCAAAAGCGTGATACATCATATACGCCCGACCATCCTCGGTTGTCACGATCGTGCCGTGTCCCGGGCAATTGGCAGCGTCATTGCCTTTCAAGATCGGATTGGCCGGATCTTTTTCCCAGGTTCCGAGCAATGTTTTCGAGCGTGCCGTGCCCATCGCGTAATTGCAGCCGCGCCCGCAGCAGGCGTTACCGGAATAAAACATGTAAAAGTAGCCGTTCTTACGAATTATGTATGGACCTTCAATGAGGTTGCCTTCCCACGTATCCGGGTCGTTCCGCAGGATCTCCTTTCGTGGCCCGATCAGTTTCCAGTTGGCAAGGTCGAGTTCCTGAGCCCATAATGGGGTAGGCTTGTTAACGCTGTTACCATCTTCTTTCCATACTATGAATAGCCTGCCGTTCTCATCGCGTATCGGGAAAGCATCAATAGATCCTACCTCCTGACACTCGAGCGCTCCGTGGTCGGTGTATGGCCCCATGGGTTTCGACGCGCTCGCGGCAGCAATACATAGCGGCCCGTCCTTCCGCCGAGCCACGTAGAAGACGTAGAACCTTCCATTCTCCTGCCAGATCTCGGGAGCCCAGTAGTTTCCCACCGACCACTCCGGCCGCTTCGGAAACACGACCCCGACAATGTTCCAATTGACGAGGTCTCGCGAATGCAAGATCGGAAATTCAGGACCCCATTCCGAAGAGGTGGCCGTCGCATAATAATCCTTCCCGACGCGAATCACCGACGGGTCTGGGTAATCGCCCGCTTGAACCGGATTTGCGTAGCTCGCGCCCTTTTGCGCGTTCATCTGGGAAGCCGATCCCAGTAAAACGAACGCTAGAAGGATAATTGCTGTGTAAAGTAGTCCTTTTTCTTTATTCACCATATTAAAATTGGGCCTCTGTGATCCTCTACGGGAGCGAGTCTTAGTTAGTTTTCCTGTCTGGCCGGCCCGGAACTCGAACCGCCCCTAGCTGCACCGGTTGAATGCCGAACGATCAACTCGGTAGGGA
>JAQSDP010000467.1 GCA_029945985.1 bacterium
ACGCGGACTGGCGAATTCGCGGTCAAAGGCTCAGGCGCTCGTAATGGCGGGCGTTGTATTAGTGGATGAGAAGCGTGTCGAAAAGGCTTCGGAATCTTTTCTGTCTGAGGCAGTGATTCGCATTAAGGGCGATTCGCCGGAGTCGCGATACGTCAGCCGCGGCGGGCTGAAGCTCGAGGCCGCGTTACGGGAGTTCTCGATCGATCCGACCGGATCTGTTTGTCTTGATATCGGAGCCTCTACTGGTGGATTTACTGATTGCTTGCTTGCGCACGGCGCGGCTCGTGTGGTGGCGGTCGATGCAGGGACGAACCAGATCGTCTGGAAGCTGCGTGAGGATCAGCGTGTGGAGGTGCGCGAGCAGACGAACGCCCGGGAACTGTCTGCTGCCGACTTCGACACCCAGTTCGATCTGATCGCGATGGACGTTTCGTTTATCTCGGTTACGAAGATCATTCCGGTGCTGCCGGCATTGTTGAAGGATGGTGGACGCGTGATAATCCTGATCAAGCCGCAATTCGAGGTGGGGCGTGGGGAAGTCGGGAAGGGCGGTATCGTTCGCGAGCCGGAGAAGCACCAGCGAGTGATCCAGGAAGTAAATGCGTCGGCGGCTTCGTTCGGATTGTTGTTGAGCGGCGTCGTCGATTCGCCGATCACCGGCGCCGAGGGGAATAAGGAGTTTCTTGCAGCTTATGAGAAGGGGCACTCCCAATAAGGACGAAACGCCTCCGAAGTTGGTCGAAGGCGTCGATTTCTATTTCGACGGCGGCTTGATGGTCTTGACCGCCCACTTTCTGAAGAACCGAGGGTACTGCTGCGGCAATAGCTGTCGCCATTGCCCGTACGACGAGGCCGCTCAAAGCAAAAATTCATCTAGTTCGTTGTGAGCCAGCTGCCGTCGCGGCGCCATCGTATCTGGCTGGACAGATATGAAATCGATGGGCGTTCGGGCAATCTGGACGAGAAGTTCCGGCGTGCAGCAAACGTTCGTGTATCTGGCCTTGTCCCGCTGCATTTCTGGGTCATCTGCTAGAGCGTTCAGCGTGCTGCGGAGCACCGACCGCATTCCTTCATCGTCCGGCCACTTGATCGAATAGTGCATCCACTTACCGTCGCGGCGGGCCTCGACCAAGTCGGCGTTCCTTAAATAGGCAAGGTGTCGCGAGATCTTCGGTTGGCTGTAACCTAGCACTTCTGTAAAGAAACACACACAAACTTCATCGCCTGCCATTAGGTTGAGCAGCCTAAGCCGCGTTTTATCCGCCAGCGCCATGAACGCGGCTTCCAATACTTTCAGATAGGCGATCTCGCTCATATTGTGAATATTATCACAGAACGGCGTTTTTCTGTTGACAATATGCGAGTAGGAGAATATATTCGCTCTTACATATATGTAGAAGCATATATGATTTCAGAGAAGGAGCACTAATACAATGTCAGTCAAAGCACTCAAACCGCATATTTCCCTTAATGTTAAAAACGTAGAGGCCAGCGTCGATTTCTATAAGAAGCTTTTCGGGATCGAACCGTTGAAGTTCATCAAGGGGAATACGACTACACATTCAATCGTGAAAGATCAGGCCGGCGAGGCGAGCGAGAAACCGCGGTTCGGATATGCGAAGTTCGACGTGGAGAATCCGCCGATCAACTTCGTTTTGAACGAGGTCGCCTTTACTGAAGGCGGAACGCTGTCGCACCTCGGGATTCAGGTCGAATCGACGGACGACGTTCTAAAGACGCGTGAGCGTTGGGTCGAATCGGGTCTGCTGACGGTCGACGAGATGAAGGTCGATTGCTGCTACGCGCTGCAGGATAAGACGTGGGCTCGCGATCCGGATGGCAACGAATGGGAAGTGTTTGTGGTGCTGGAGAATACCGAGCCGGGCACGACCTCGTGCGATTGCGGTCAGAAGGTAGCCCATTCGGAAATTAGCAGCGTGAGCCCGATTTCAACGTCGGCATGTTGCACCCCGAACCAGAAAGCTACTACCATTGCAGCGACCAATTCACCTTGCTGCTAATGGAGTTTTTACGATGAACGACGACTCGTTTTTCACGCTTTCGGTCCACGCAGGCGAAGACAGGACGGCAAATTTCGGTGCTCTTTCGGTGCCGATCTATCCGGCATCGGTCTTTGCCTTCGCGGATGCGGACGAAGGTATTGCGATACATAATTACGAAAAAGAAGGCTATTTCTACGGCCGGCTTGGCAACCCGACCGTCGATGCGCTCGAACGTACGGTGGCCGAGCTCGAGAACGGGGAAGCGGGGCTGGCATTCGCATCAGGGATGGCGGCGGTCTCGGCCGCGGCGTTCACGCTGGTGGGGTCGGGTGACCACGTGGTTGCACCCGAGTCGATGTACTCGACGACGACAAATTTCCTGAAGCACATCGGCGAAGCGTTCGGTGTCGAGACGACGTTTGTCGATGCCGCGGATGCCGAAGCGTACGCCGCCGCGATCAGGCCGAATACGAAAATGTTCTGGATCGAGACGCCTTCAAATCCGTTGGTTAGGATAACGGACATTGCGGAGGTGGCGGCGATCGGGAAGAAGTCGCGAGTCGCGACGGTAGTCGACAATACGTTTGCGACGCCGTTCAACCAGCGGCCGCTGGAACTTGGGGCCGACCTGGTGATCCACAGCGCGACGAAGTATTTGGGTGGCCACAGCGATCTGACTGCAGGCGTGATGATCGGCCAGCGAGACCTCGTCGAGAAAGCTCGGCATGGGGCGGCGAAGTTGTACGGCGGGAACATCGCCCCTCAGGTCGCGTGGCTGGTATTGCGTGGGATCAAGACCTTGGGGCTTCGGATGGAGCGGCATAATTCAAATGCATCTGCATTGGCGAATATGTTATTGGAACATCCAAAGGTCGCGGGGGTTTACTATCCGGGACTCGAGCATCACCAGAATCACGAGATCGCCAGACGGCAGATGCGCGGATTTGGCGGAATGCTGGGCGCTGACGTCGGAACGGCGGACGCCGCTAAATCGTTGGTCGATAATCTCAAGGTCTGCACCTTCGCCACATCGCTCGGAGGTGTTGAGACACTGATCCAACCAGTCGCATTGATGACCCACGCGACTCTGTCGCCGGGAGAAAGGGCCGCCGCGGGTGTTTCCGAAGGATTGTTGAGAATATCTGTGGGAATCGAGAGTATCGCGGATATATGCCAAGACATATATGATGTGTTAGGGTAAGAACCCGCGGAATAAATGGTCTTTGAGGTCACGAGCGGAGGCTGGTCGTTCGCCTTCTCCACCTAGCACTTCTTAACAAGTGGATAGGAGCTTTGAGTTGTGTTCTGACGGTTGGTTACGTAGCAGGGAGCCACGATCTACCTGTTGTGCTAAGTGGGCGAACCTTCGCCCAAGATCGGTGGTTTAGCCAGCGCCCTATCACTTGCGTGATAGGGCGCACAGAACTGCAGGAGGAATTACGCCATAATTTACGAATGAAGAAGACATTAATATCCGGAGCCTTTTCAATGCGGTAGGTTGAACATCGCATGAAGCCAGTAAACCAAACTGAGACAGAACAAGGGCACGGATCTGAATTTTCCGAGAAGTATCAGAAATGGCTGATCAGATTTGGCGTGCTTGCTGTCATAGTTTTGCTCGCGGTCGTTGTTGTTTGGTTCATGCGGCGTCCGAAAACCGTTGACGTGGTGGAACCAAAAGAGGCGACCATCACCGAGACGATCACGGGGAGCGGGACAGTTGGGGGCGAGACGGAATCGAACGTTGGTGCTCAGTTACAGGGAATTGTCCAGAATCTCTATGTGAAAGAGGGCGACAGTGTCATTCGCGGCCAGCAGTTGGCCTTAATAAAAAACGATGTTGCCGAGGCACAGATATCCCAAGCTCGATCCGCGGTTATCACTGCCCGGGCTCAACTGGACCAGGTATCGCGGGACGCGCTAGGTTCCGATATCAATGCAGCCGTAGAGCAAGTCAATCAAGCAATCGCTCAGGTCGAACAGCAGCGGTCCGTCATCACCCAAACTCAAAAGAGTGTCGACCAGGGTAATTCCATTCTGGAGCAGCTCTTATCTGAAAAGGAATTGGCGGCAAAGGAACTCGAGCGAAGCAGTTCGCTGGTGGAAAGCGGTGACGTATCCCGGTCCGAATATGATCGAAATCTGAATATTTTTAAGGTCGCCGAAAAACGAGTCGAAGCACAAAAACGGGCGATCGAGGTGTCACGGGCCAACGTTGTCTCTGCTCAGTCGAGTCTCAGATCTTTAGAAGCCAATGTCCGAGTTCTGCAGTCACGGCTTCGCACGATACGCAGCGGTGCGAGGGCGGAGGATGTCAAGGTCGCACAAAGTCGCGTTGCTGAAACGGAGCGGGCCCTCAGAGTCGCCGAAGAGCAGGCAGGAAACGCCTCCGTTACAGCCCCTTTTGCCGGGATCGTTACGAAGATCAATGCGGAGACCGGGCAGTCCGTTGGCAGTCTCGGAGTGCTTACGCTGGTCAGCGTGGAGCCTGAAATTCGCATTGATGTAGATGAAAGCAATCTTTCCGTACTGAGGGTGGGGCAAGAGGTGGTGATCTCGTCCGACCCATTTTCGGAGATGGCTTTTAAGGGTAAAGTATCCGAGCTGGGAGCGGCGGTCGATCAGGTTCGCGGGACGATAACGGTAAAAGTGATCCCCGAAAACCCGCCCGATTGGCTACGGCCCGGGCAGACGATCAACGTAAATATAATTACCGCCCAAAACGTCAGCCGTTTATTGATTCCCGAGACCGCACCGGTGCGTGTCGGTGACGAAACGGTGGTTTTTATCATCGTTGACGGTAAAGCGGCACTGAAACCGATCGTTACGCGTCTCCCGACGAAGGACGGCGTACCGGTTGTCTCTGGCCTCGACGCAGGTGATCGCATTATCGCAGTGCCTACAAGTATCAATGTGGGAGATCGAGTGCAGGCGAGGTGATCTCTCATGAAACCATTCGGCGACATAGTCATTTCGGCCTTGATCCCGAAGGCGTACCGCTTCGAGTTTCGGCTCGCGATGCGACATCTGCTTTCAGGAGGTCTGCAGACCATTTTGACAATAAGTGCGGTGGCAACAGGGGTGATAATCGTTGTCTTCATCACTTCCTTGATCTTCGGCCTGCAGAACATGATGTCTGTTCTATTAACAGAGTCGATCCCACACGTCACGGTGCAGGTCGAAGATCCTAAACCGAAGCCCATTGAAGACCCGAACAACCCCACGTCAAGCCGAATTGAAGTATCTGCGTCCCGACTGAAGTTCATCGACAACTGGGACGAAGTGGTCACCATGCTTCGAGGCCTGCCCAATGTTAGTGATGTCGCCGCAGTTGTAAGCGGTCAGGGGTTTGCTTCGAAGGGGGCAAATCCGATCGGGGTTACGGTAGTTGGGGCCGATCCCGAGCTATTGGACGTCATTACGCCTATCACGAGGGATCTGGTCAGCGGAAGATACAAAAGCTTGAGTAGCGACGAGATCGTCATCGATACCGAATTGGCGAAGGACCTGAACGTCACGGTAGGCGAACGCATAAGGCTCACGTCAAGCTCAAATCAAGCTGATTCATTCACGGTTGCGGGGATCTACAATCGAGGCCAGGGCCGCGGGAGTGCTTATGTAACCCTTCGTAATGCACAGAGTCTTTTTGGGCTCGGTACCTCCGTGAATATCGTTTACCTCAAGGTTCATGACATTTACGCGGTTGATGACCTTTCGAACTCGATAATGGCATTAACAAAATACGAAGCTCGGCCGTGGACCCGTGACTATTCCCGAAACCTGACCAATATGCAGATGATGGGAATATCGGCTTACCTTATCTCAGCGTTTAGTCTTATCGCATCGGCCTTTGCTATCGCATCGGTGCTTATTGTATCGGTGCTTCAAAAATCCGCTCAGATCGGCATCCTCAAGAGTATGGGAGCCCGGCAGTCTCAAATATCGACGGTTTTCGTGTTTCAGGGATTGGGTGTCGCTATCATTGGGAGTTCGGTCGGAGCGGTGGTGGGTACTGCGATCGCCTACCTTCTTAGTTTGCCAACCCGGCCGGCTGTGGCCGGGCAGGAACCACTTGCGCTCTTTCCGGTAAAGATTATTCCACTGTATATCGGTCTCGCGATGTTGGCAGCGATCATTACGACCGTGATCGCCGCGGTTCTTCCGGCACGGCGCGCCGCCAAACTAAATCCGGTTGATGTGATGCGATAACGCGGGGAAATGGCCAGTACAACCAGCACACCGATCACAGAGGTTATACCTATAGGCGATCCGCCCATTGTTATCGAGACGCGCGGGCTGAAAAAAACATACTTCGGCAAGATCGACGTGCCCGTTCTTTTCGGTCTCGACATCGAGATCCGGGCACGCGAATTCTTGGCGATCGTCGGACAGTCAGGCAGCGGCAAGTCTACGCTACTCAACATTCTTGGTGCCCTGGATGTCCCCACGGCGGGAACGGTGTTAGTCAACGGTGTGGATATTTCAACCCTGGACGAAGACGGCCTTGCCCGGCTCAGAAGCGACGAGGTCGGCTTCATTTTTCAAGCTCACTATCTGCTCGACGAGTTTACTTGTCTTGAAAATGCCCTTATGCCGATCACGATCCGACACGGGGAAGCATCGGACGAGGATCGCGAAAGAGTCCTCAAACTGCTCGAACGGGTTGGATTAGGAGACCAGATCAATAAACATCCAGACGAAATGAGCGGCGGGCAAAATCAGCGTTGTGCAATTGTTCGGGCTCTGGCCAATCAACCGAAAATAGTTCTCGCGGATGAGCCGACCGGAAATCTCGACAGCCGGTCCGGGGCCGAAGTATTTGAGATGATGCGCGAGATGAATCGGCTAAGTGGAGTGGCTTTTGTGATGATCACTCACGATGACCGCCTGGCACAGGCGGCTGATAGGATCCTTTTGATCGAAGATGGAAATATTGTCGAAATTACCAATGATGAGCATAAAAAGAAGGTCGATCGACTGACCCCCGTGAAAGAACTCGCATAAATGTAGCCTTGATGTATATGCCTATACTTATATAATATCTGCACATATGCCAGAAACCGTATTTGACCCTAACGATCCTGTAAACAGGCTTTCTTTACTCGATCGTTATCTTACGCTTTGGATCTTTGCCGCGATGGCGTTGGGGGTCGGGCTCGGCTATCTTGTCCCCGGAACGGCGGACTTCATAAATCAGTTTCAGGTCGGAACGACGAATATACCTATCGCGATCGGCCTGATCTTGATGATGTATCCACCGCTGGCAAAGGTGAAGTATGAGGAACTGCCCTCGGTCTTTCGAAACACTAAGATTCTTGGCCTGTCGCTCGTTCAGAACTGGATAATCGGTCCGGTGTTGATGTTCGGGCTGGCTGTAACCTTCCTATCCGATAAGCCTGAATACATGATCGGTTTGATCATGATCGGTATCGCCCGCTGCATTGCCATGGTGATCGTCTGGAACGATCTTGCGAGAGGCGACAATGAGTATGTCGCTGGCTTGGTAGCATTCAATAGCATTTTCCAAGTCCTTTTCTATAGCGTCTACGCGTACATTTTCGTTACCGTCCTTCCGCCCCTGTTCGGCGTGGAAGGTGCGGCGGTGGAAATAAGCATCGGACAGATCGCCGAGAGCGTACTCATCTACCTCGGCATCCCGTTCTTTGCGGGGATGCTGACTCGATTCCTGCTGCTTCGGGCCAAGGGACGGGAATGGTATGACAATGTCTTCATTCCGAAGATCAGCCCGGTCACGCTGATCGCTCTGCTGTTTACCATCGTCGTGATGTTCAGCTACAAAGGGCAGTTAATTGTTGAGATACCGTTCGATGTTGTTCGGATCGCGATTCCGTTGGTGCTCTATTTCGTGATCATGTTCTTCTCGGCATTCTATCTTGCGAAGAAGGCGGGTGCTGATTATCCAAAGAGTACGTCGCTTGCATTTACTGCCGCGGGAAACAACTTCGAACTTGGTATCGCCGTTGCCATCGCAGTGTTCGGGATCAACTCGGGCGTAGCATTTGCGGCGGTGATCGGCCCGCTGATCGAGGTTCCTGTGCTGATATTGCTGGTCCGTGTCGCGCTAAGGCAGCGGTCCAAGTTCAAGGAGGTCGTAGTTTGATATGGAACAAACAAAGCCAAGGATATTGGTTCTGTGCACGGGAAACTCTGCTCGGTCCCAGATGGCCGAAGGACTGTTGAAGGCGAAGCTGGGCGACCGGTTCGACGTCGATAGTGCCGGGACGCGCCCGATCGGCGTTAGCCCGGAAGCGATCGCCGCACTTGATGAGATCGGGATCGATATTTCGGGAAATCGATCTAAGTCAGTCGATGAATTCGCGGGGCAGGAGATGGACTACGTTCTCACCGTTTGCGACAACGCCAAGTCTAACTGTCCTTATTTTCCGGCTAAGACGAAACTAATTCATCACGCTTTCGACGACCCCTACTTTGCTGCGGGCGACTTCGAATCGCGCGTGGCGGCATTCAGGAAGGTGCGCGACCAGATCGCGGAGTATATCGACGAGAGCCTCTCGCAGGAACTGAATAGAGGCGAAAAGCCAAAGCCCGGCGATTCTGCAATTGCGTAACTATCAACTTGGATGTTACGCCCTTGCTAACGCGCGGGCTTCTGCATTCGGCGGGCCGAGCCCACGTTTCTAACTCTCGCTCAACTCGCCTTTGGACTTCGCGGTTTGCGGAGCGGCCGAGGCATGCGGCATCGGCAGTCCTACCGCATCCGATTTCATAAGCGGCTCTTCGTCGTTCGAGTCTTCCGGCCCATCGGTAACGATCATTTTGCCTGCCTGTTTGCGGAATGAAAGTATCTCGCCGTCGTAGTCGACCAGAACGAGGTCGCCGGTTTCGACCTGTTGGGTTGCTACCAGGTTCGACAGGGGATAAACAAGGAACCGCTCGATCGCCCGCTTCAGATGCCGGGCTCCGTACTTGAGATCGATGCCTTCACTAAGCAGATATTCCTTGGCCGGGTCTGTGCATTCAAATACGAACTTGGTTCCGGCTGACTCGGTGATGCGATCCTGAACCGAACGCAGCTCGATCTCAAGAATGCGTCGCAGGTGATGTTCCTTCAGGCTGCGAAATACCACGACCTTATCGATACGATTCATGAACTCGGGCGAAAACTTCCGCTTCGCCGCTTCGAGAGCCGTTCGGTAGATCTTGGTGTCAATGTCGTTGTCAGCCTTGACCTGATCGGTCTTGGTCGGTGCAAAGCCGATGCCGCCGGAGATCATATCCGACATCTCACGGGCACCGAGGTTGGACGTCATGATGACGACCGTTCGCGAAAAGTCGACGCGGCGGTTGTCGCCGAGTGTCAGCGTCGCCTTATCCAGGATCCCGAGAAGAAGCTGCCACAGCGAATCGGACGCTTTCTCGATCTCGTCGAAAAGCACGAACGTAAGTTTGGTGTCTTCGGTATGAGCTTTGTCGAGATTTTCCTGTGTCAGCATCGGGGACGTTTCGCGATGCCCAAGATATCCCGGAGGCGAGCCGATGAGCTTTGCGATCTCGTGTGAGTGTTGAAACTCGGCGCAGTCTATCTTCACTACGGCGTGAGTATCGTTGAGCAGAACTTGAGAAGCGGCTTCGACGACGCGCGTTTTACCCGAGCCGGTCGGCCCGAGAAAAAGCATTGTCCCTATCGGACGCGTCGGATTGTTCATCCCGGCGAGATAGATCTGGAAAAGGCCGCTCATACGGCGGACGGCTCGCTCCTGGCCGACGATCAAGGCCGAGAGTTTGTCTTCAAACTCAGCGGCTCGGGGGCTCTTGCGATCGGGATCCAGCAGGACCCCGACAGTGCTTGATTCTTTTTTCTTGGCCGTTTCGTTTTTCATCTCGATATCTTCTCCCTGCCCGGGAATTTGTGCGAGAAATTCCGCCCGTGTCCGGTGACGTTCTTCTAAATGAGGATTTGCGGGTGAAGCAATCCTTACGTCACTAAAGATGATGTCAATAATTTAACCGTTGGCTGGATTCGTTTCGGATGCGTGCGGCGAATGCATAGGGAACTGATCCGCCTATACGTTATTCTGCACAGAAACGTTAAATCTTCAAGACAAATTTTGGAAATTCAGCCGATTACAAATATATGGCGTTTTTCGCAGGATTCAAAACAGACAAAAAGGTCCGACCTCGCCGGACCTTTCAAAGGATGTATATATGGTGAGCGGGTCGCTCACCACCTGAGTCGCTAATCGTAATATTCGAGACCGAGATGGGTTATAAGATCTTCGCCCTTGAGATGCCGGAGCGTGTTTTTCAACTTCATCAGCTGGATGAAAATGTCGTGTTCGGGATACAGGCCAGGAGCGGTCTGCGGAGCCTTGAAGTAGAACGACAGCCATTCTTGAACGCCTTTCATTCCGGCACGCTGTGCTAAATCCATGAAGAGAGCCAGATCAAGTGCGAGCGGAGCTGCCAGGATCGAATCGCGGCAGAGGAAGTTGACCTTGATCTGCATCTTATAGCCGAGCCAGCCGAAGATGTCGATGTTGTCCCAGCCCTCTTTGTTGTCGCCGCGCGGCGGATAGTAGTTGATCTTTACGACGTGCGAAAAGTCTCCATACAGGCCCGGGTAAACTTCGGGCTGGAAGATGTGTTCGAGCACGGAGAGTTTCGACACCTCTTTCGACTTGAAGTTCTCCGGATCGTCGAGCACCTCGCCATCGCGATTGCCGAGGATATTCGTCGAGTACCAGCCATCGAGGCCAAGCATACGCGATTTAAGGCCCGGTGCGAGGATGGTCTTCATCAACGTCTGGCCGGTCTTGAAATCCTTGCCGCATATGGCGACGTTGTGCTGTTCCGCGAGTTCAGTCAGTGCAGGGATGTCGACCGTCAGATTCGGAGCACCGTTCGCGAAGGGAACGCCGGACTTGATCGCCGCGTATGCATAGATCATCGACGGAGCGATCCGCGGATCGTTGTCGTACATCGCTTTCTCGAGTACGTCGATCGACGTGTGCACTTCCGATTCTTCGACGTAGATCTCGGTCGACGCGCACCAGACGATAACGAGTCGATCGCAGCCGTTGTCGGTCTTGAACTTGGCGATGTCTTCGATGAGCTGTTCGGCAAGCTCCATCTTGTTCTTGCCGGTCTTTACGTTCTCGCCTGTGATGCGTTTGACGTAGTTCTGCTCGAACACGGCGGCCATCGGCTTCAGGCTAGCGAGCTGTTCGGAGACCTGGTTGAGCAGGTCTTTTTCAAGCACACCGGCGTTCATCGCCGCCTCGAACGCGTTGTCGTGAAAAATATCCCAAGCACCGAAAACGATGTCGTCGAGGCTCGCGAGCGGTACGAAGTCTTTGATCTTCGGCACGTTGTTGTCCGTGCGCTTGCCAAGGCGGATCGTGCCCATTTGGGTCAGGCTGCCGACCGGCTCCGAAATGCCGCGCTTGATCGCCTCGACACCCGCGACGAGCGTCGTGCTAACGGCCCCGAGGCCGACCAATAAAACACCGAGTTTTCCTTCTGCGGGAGCAATGTCCACGCCTTTGTTAGCCATATCGATTAAAAGGTGAAAAGAGTAATGATAACGTTACCGAAATGTTAAGGCAAAGACGCTAGTAGCTCCTTTCCTCTAACATCTTCGTAAACGCATCGACACCGGGAGATAGCTTTTTCACATTCGCGGCATCCGCGTCGGCGTTTTGCGGCGAGATGTGGACGGCGATGTTGTGTTTGGCGGCGATTGTTTCGCGGACTAGCTTGCGGCCGTTTTCGTTGAGGAGAAACCAGTAAGGGATGAAGGCAATGTCGATCTTTTCGGCGGCGAGGTTAAAGGCTGCGAAGTTCTCCATCGTGTTGTCGGCGTCGCCGAAGTGAAATAGCTTCTTGCCGCCGATCTCGATGATGTGGCCGAGGTTTTTTATCCACCAGAACCGGTCGCTGCCGTGCTTCATTCCAAGCAAGGTGACTTTGATTCCATCTTTCTCGTAAGCGATACTTTGCTTCCATGCGGGGGTCAGCTCAGCCGTTTGATCCCGGATCAAGGCGTGGTCGGCGTATAAACGCGCAATATCGCCCATCTTCTGAGCGTCGGAAACGAGCACCGCCTTCGGATTATTTTTCAGATGAAGGCCGACCGATTCCGCACTGAAATGATCGCCGTGGACGTGCGATACGAGCACGACGCGGACCTGATCGAAGGGGGGCTTCCCCGCTTCCATTGCCGCCAGAACGTCAGGCGGCGGATTGAGATAATCGTCATCGTATTTTCTGTGCAGCCCATCGATCAGAACTGCCTTCGTCCCGTCCGAGATCAGCACGCCTTCATTGCCGACGTAGGTTAGCTTGATGGTGCCGGGCGTGTGGACGGTCGGCGTCGGGAAAGTTTGAGTTGCGGGCGGTTGAGCGCAGGCCGTTACGGCAGCGAGTGCAAGTACAGTAAGTGACCTGAACATTCTGCTGGTACGTTTTCTGCGGGCACTTTGTTTAGGTGAAAAAGAAAAGAGCCAGACGGGCTGGCTCTCGAAGGTGATGAACCCGGTCGCTACCGCTCGCGGTTCTGACATCATGGCAACGACTTCGGGACGTCGTTGACCTTGATCTTCAGTTTCTTTGCGAGGTTCTTCCACTCTCCG
>JAQSDP010000468.1:0-7361 GCA_029945985.1 bacterium
ACAGTTCTACCCGTTCCCCGAGGCCGCTCTCGAAGCGATCATCGCCAGCTACCCCAACGCTACGCAGCTTTTCTGGACACAGGAAGAGCCGCAGAATATGGGCGGATGGTTCTTCGTGGAGCCTCGACTGCGTGAGATCAAACGCGAGGGAATGTCCCTTCGATTTGTCGGACGCGAGTCGTCGGCATCACCGGCGACTGGATCATACGCGATCCACGAGCTTGAGCAGCACAAGCTTGTCAACGAATCGCTGATCGCGGATACGGACGAGATCTCACCGGCATCCGAACCTGAGATGAGCGAAAAGTTAGCACCGGCAGGCGCTTAAATTCGGCGAGTAAGAGTTCGAGCCTGGCTTGCTGGGCTGCGGTGAGATGATGGTCGGCGGCGTTTACGAGCTAGAACTTGAACTCTAAACGTGTGTATTTCGCAAAACTTTGCTTTCCGGGCCGTCCCAACCTTAAGGCGACGTATGCAATCTCGTAAAACCTTCCTAACCACTTTGTTTTCATTAGCTTTTGTCCTGATGCTTTCCGTATCGGCGATGAATGCTCAAATGGCGGCGATCATGGCTCGCGACGAGCCCGCGGAAGGATCTGCCGGGGGACCAGGATCGGCGACGGGGGCCTCCGGCGGTGGCGGAAAGGCGGTTGCTGGGTCAACAGGACGGACTGCCGCAAAGGCAAGGTCCACAAAATCATCGCCGGGCAAAACGGCGACCGCAAAGGTGATTGCTCCGCCGAAGCCGCGGCCGTGGGACGGGTTCGTGGTCGGGGATAAGTATACGTTCCTGAATTTCGAAGTAGTCTCAGCGGAAAAGCCATGGCACACTCGCGAAGCTAAAGCGAACGGAGCCAAGGGCTTAGTGCAGGTCGAGGTGCTGATCGACACCAATGGAAATGTTATTCAGGCCAGGGGCCGGACGGGTAACAAACTGCTTCATCCCGAAGCTGAGCGTGCCGCACTCGCCTCTAAATTCAATCGGCCGACCTTCGGCGGGAAACCGGCTCGCGCTATCGGCTTTCTCGTCTATCGATTTGGCCCGGCTGACGATGATGATTGATACCGATATGGTATCCTCTTCATTCGCAAAATGAAGGAAGATATCAGGGAAACACGCCTCGAGAACGGCATCGTAGTTCTCACAGACAAGATGTCGGGCGTACGATCAGCGACGCTCGGCTTTTTTTATCGCGTCGGTTCGCGGAATGAACCGGACGATTTGAACGGCATCACCCACTTCATTGAGCACTGCGTTTTCAAGGGTACGAAGAAACGCTCAGCCATGGATATCGCCATCGAGCAGGACCGGCTAGGCGGTACCCTTGATGCATTCACAACTCATGAAGAAACCGGATTTGTGATCAAGGTCATAGACGATCAGATCGGTGCAGCGTTTGACCTGCTCGCCGACATGCTTACCGATCCTCGGTTCGACGATGCAGATTGCGTCAACGAGCAGCGCGTCATTATCGAAGAAATGAAGATGAATGAAGATTCGCCGGAGGACCTTCTGAGCGATATCTTCCATCGCGAATTCTTCCCCGGCCACCAGCTCGGTATGGAGATCACGGGCACGCCGGAAACCGTTCGCACCTTCGATCACGCCCGAACTCTTCGATTTCACCGTTCCGCTTTCTCTTCTGAGAATCTGGTGGTTGTTGCGGCGGGCAACATCGATCACGACGACGTGGTTGGTAAGGTTCAGAGTGCCAACTTCAGTTGGCCAGCGGTTGCCGGTGGCGAGCTCAAGCTGGAACTCCAAGCAGCGAATATCGCAGCCCCGATCTTCATCCAGCACCGAGCCGATCTCGAGCAGGCTCACATCATTATAGCCACGCCAATGGTCAAAGCGGCCGACCCACGGAGATACGCGGCCGATCTGCTTTCGAACGGTATTGGGGGCGGAACGTCGAGCCGATTGTGGCAGAAGATCCGCGAAGAACGGGGACTAGCTTACAGCGTCGGAGCCTCGACCGCGATGTACAACGACACGGGATTTTTCACCGTTTCGGCCGGCACTTCGCCGGACCAGGTCGATGAAGTACTCGACATCGTCATCGACGAACTCCGCTCGGTCGCACAGGATGGTATCACCCAGGACGAACTCGACCTGATGAAAGAGCAGACGCGTGCGAACGTTCTGCTAGGCCTCGAAGATTCCGCGGGACGTGCAGGGTCGCTGGCGCAATGCGAGATGGTCCACGGCAGGCAAATTCCGGTCGAGGAATCGCTCGCGAATCTCGCCGCTGTAACGGTCGAGGATATTCAGTCTCTGGCCGCCGACTGTTTCCAAACAGACAAGATCGCATTCGTTGCTCTTGGCGATCTCGACGGCCTCACCATCACCCGCGACCGCCTTGCGATTTAGCTGTCCTCTCGCAACCGGATCTGACGTATCATCTAGCGGCAGATCAATATGAGCAACCGAATCGACCTTCGACGAATCTTCCTTGTCTCGCTGATCGCATCGGTCGCGACCAGCGCAGTTATCGGCATCGGCGTACTACTGTTAGGCAACTTCGGATCTGTCGAGGTTCGCGTGCTGATGACGACGATAGTCATCACGATCGTCAGTGTGCTCGGTCTCGCCTGCGGCGCCTACATCGAGGTACGCGGCGGCAAACTCTTGCCATATGCGGGCATCGCGTTGTCTATCGTCGCGGGACTGATGTCGGTCTTCATAATTTGGGACGTATTGGATGACGACGAATTGTTCATCAAGAGCTTCCTCACCGCAACCCTGCTAGCGGCGGCCTGCTCGCACCTCTCACTCCTCTCGCTCGCTAGACTCGATCAAAGGTTCTCATGGACGCGCATCTCCGCGGTGATCTGCGTCGTCATGCTCTGCGCGATCCTGCTCTTCATCCTTTGGTTCGAACCCGCCGGTGATAGCGATCTGATCTATCGCGTATTGGGAGTTTTGGGAATACTCCTCGCATCGATAACGGTTGTCACACCCGTACTGCACAAGCTCAGTTCGGATCGGTCTGACGTAGAGAAAATAGACGCAGAGATCGAAGGGTTGAAGAAACGAATTGATGAGTTGGAAGAACGACGAGCCCGCATGGGCGAAGCAAAACTGGAAACTGATAGTGAGAACTCGAAACTGGGAGGAACTACCGGTAAGGAATAGGATCTTCTGCCCCCGCCTGCTCGAATCCTCTCAACCTCAAGGCACACGAATCACACGTTCCGCATGCCAGGTCTTCGCTACGGTAGCACGACCACGTAAGATTCAGCGGAGCGTTTAGCTCTATGCCTTTCTGAACGATCTCAGCCTTGGTCAGATCGATGATCGGCGTGCGGATCTCTATGCGCGTGTCGGGCTTTGTGCCAGTGTTAATTGTCTGCTGAAACGCTTCGTAAAACTCCGGGCGGCAGTCGGGATAGCCGCTCGAATCCTCCGCGACGGCGCCGATGTAGATTTTCGTCGCCCCGATCACCTCCGCCCAACTCGTCGCGATCGCAAGCATATTCGCGTTGCGAAACGGCACGTAGCTCGTTGGGATCTCCTTCGATTCAAGATCGGCTTCCGTTACGTCAATCGATGTGTCCGTCAGCGATGATCCGCCGATCTTTGCGAGATACTCGATCGACAGATCGAGACGTCGTTCGACGCCGTAGTGATCCGCAATGTCATTAAACGATTTCCGCTCACGTTCCTCGGTGCACTGGCCGTAAGAGATGTGCAGAAAAGCGACCTCCCCGTTCTCGGCATTTGCCATCGCGGCGGAAACGCACGAGTCCATTCCGCCTGAAACAAGAACTATCGCCTTAGACCCCATGCACGTCCGCCCCCCAGATGTATTTATGAAGCTGCAGATTTAGCCGAACCGTAAGCTCGCTTCGCGAAACCGCTTCCGCGATCGGTCGCATATCTATTCCGTGAACGGGTGAGATCAAAATCTCCTTGCAGCGATCTACGAGGTCGTATTTCACGATCACATCCTTTGCAAATTCCCAATCGGCCAGACCGGCTACGACAAATTTGACCTCGTCAAGATCAGGCCGCAATCGCTTGAGGTTCGGCCAATGATTTCGCTCGGCTTCCCCTGACGCGGGACACTTCACGTCTAGAATGATCTTCGCCCGCGGATCTACTTGTTCAGTCGAGACGAATCCGCCGGTCTCGATCAGTACCTCGTAATTGCGGTCGCAAAGTTCGGTGATGAACGGGAACACATTCTTCTGAGCGAGAGGTTCACCGCCGGTCACCTCTATGAGCCGGCAGCCAAAGTCGTCGAGCCGAAGGAGAATATCGTCGAACGACATCCGCTCGCCGCCCGTGAACGTGTATTCGCTGTCGCACCAAACGCACTGCATTGGGCAGCCGGTCAGCCGCACGAATGAGCATGGCCTTCCCGCGTGCGAAGACTCGCCTTGGATAGAAAGGAATATTTCGGTAATTCGGAGGTCCATCAGAAACTAGCCGCAAACTACACAAATTACACGAATGGTCGGCCTTTCTCAATTGGAGCGAATTTGTGCGATTCGTGGCTAAAAAAGACCGAACCAGCCGTAATGGTTCAACAGCTCGCCCACTCCGAAAGAGGCAAGATTTGCGATTACTATAGCAATGAATGAGCGCACCCATTCTATCTCACGGCCGCGGAATGCCAACCAGAAGAGCAGGCATTCGGCTACGGGTGCGAAGGTTTCGGCGACGGCAAGATAGAGCGAGCGGGGCTCGCCCTGTAGGACAGTTGGCAAAACCAAGACGACGATCGGATACGTACACGCGGTTAGCCAGACGCCGCAAAGGAATCGCTGCTTAATCGAGATCTTCGTCGACAGCCCCAACAGAAGTATCGGCGTCTCGATCAGGATCGTGAGTAGATATCCGAACGGCAGGAAGTACCACAGATCGCCGAGGGGCAGATTCTGGGTCTGAACGAAATCAACTTCGTCGAATAAGAACATAGCGATCAGAGCATTTTTACCAAAAACGGAAACTCAGCCAGCACATGCCCGATCGCGAATGCGAAATAGAGATCGCGCGTTGTCGCGTAATCAATGGCGAAGCCGAACCACAACGCTAGCGAAACGCCTACGGAAAATGCTAGAAACGCGGCGAAGACCCTCGGTATGCCATTGGTGTTCGCGAAAATCGGTACTTCTTTCAACCTCCACGGGATTGCCCGACGATCCACGAGCGGTATCAGCAGCAGCCAGACAAAGTAATGTATCGACTCCAGGAATACGTGAGTCGCAACGAGCAGATGGCTTGATATCGACGGCAGTATCTCGCCGCCCGCATGTTGATTGATACGCCAGAACAAATTCGGGTCTTGCGGCAAATTCGGTTGATTCGAAACCGCCACCCAGATCAAGAATAGAAACACCGGGACCGACAACAGGCAAAGATGATAAGCACGCAGCCAATCCGGACGCGTCCGTCGGATCTGCCGCTCAAGGAACCATAATGCAACGAAAGGATGTAGATACACCAGAGCGAGGCTCCAATATTGCGGCACGATCCACGCTAGCCCGGCTAGAAAGAACGCAGCCGCGAGGGCGAGCGACCAATCCCTGCGCCGTTGTTTCCCACGCAGATAGAAAAGCGATCCGACCCAAAGTATAAAGGCCGTGTTCCAAACCGCAGCGTAGATCTGCCAACTCGCCAGCGACCACATCCAATTTCCGCTCGCGAAATAAAGCGTGAGATAGGCGGCGGTCAGTACAACCACGCCCCCAATGCCGACCGAATAGAACGACTTGGACCTGCCCCACCGCACCGGCATCCGAGCGGCAAAGTAGCGAAATTCCATAAGGTTGTGCGGCCCGGCGAAGAGGAAGATCGTGACGATCGAGAGCTGCAGCGGGAATGATCCGATCAACAACGCGCCGACTGCGCACGCCGATACGAACGCGATCAGGAATATGTGTGCGCTCGTCAACTGGAGAGGTCTGATCCGGATCTCCTGCAATCTATTCTTCCCCCGGTTTCTTCGGCTCTTCCGGATCGGGCACGATCAAAACGGGGTTATCCTCGTCGGCTGAGACCTCAAGCTTTATCGCACCACCGCCGAACTTGTAGTAGTGCATTCCTTGGGCAAACATCTTTCCGGTTATCGATCTTGCCTCCGGCGGCGGGCCGGCATTTGCGTATACCATTGTTGCCAACGTACCAACGGCAACGGCGATCACCGTGGCGGCGACCGGCTTCGACATACGTCCCGACCGGACAAACCAGACACCCGCGAACACCATCGCGAGGCTCAGGAACAACCCTCCCGCAATCGTCTGGATCCCGGCGATACCGGCCGACGCAGTGTCAGGCGTTCCACTTTCGATCGCGTCGAGTTCGGCCCGCAGTTGGTTCAACTGTGACCTCGACAAGATCAACCTCGCCTCTTTTGCATCACGCCTGAGCCGGATGTCGAGCCGCGTATCGATCGAAGTTGCTTTCGTGGGCTTGTTCGGCGTTACCTTGGGCCGAGGAACATCTGCCGTTGCGGAACCAGCAAATATCAGCAATGCTGCGAATGTGATCAGTACTCTCATAGGGGCCTCCATGACGAAAATTTGAACGGATTATAACAGCGTTCGCGTCTTCATACCTGATAGAACGGATGCGTTCAACGAACCATGCAAAGCCCGTCTGACAAATCTAGGAGTTTTAAGCTAATATCATCGAATATGCGACCGCAACTGAAACGATTTATCGACCAAATGGAGCCGAACTCCATCGCCATCATCCCTGCCGCTCACGAACAGACGCGTAGCTACGACACCGAGTATAAATTTCGACAGGACTCTGACTTCTGGTATTTGACTGGCTTTCCCGAACCCGACGCGATCGCCGTGCTCGACCCGGAGAACAAAAAGACGCCCTACACCTTATACGTACGTCCCCGCGACCCGGAGATGGAAACTTGGTTCGGCCGCCGCGAGGGTGTCGAGGGTGCGGTCAAGAACTACAACGCCAACAGGGCGTTCTCGATAGAGAGATTCAGCGCCGATCTGCCGAAACTGCTCGACGGCCATGACAAACTCTACTACCGTTTCGCCGTCGACAAGTCCCTCGATCAGGAGATCCTCGGCTATCTGTCCGGTCAACGTGTCCGACGCCTGAAGACCGCTTATCCGCCCCACACGATCATGGATCCGACGATCATCACGGGCGAGATGCGTCTTCACAAAACTCCGGAAGAAGCTGAGTATATGCAGGTTGCCGGAACGATCGGCGCCGATGCTCACATCCTCGCGATGAAGAAGGTGAAGCCGGGCATGAACGAAGGCCAGGTCGAGGCCCTGATGGAAGCTTTTATGAAGGACAAAGGGGCGAGTGGCGTCGCTTATAATTCGATCGTCGGCGGTGGTGCGAACGCGACTATCCTGCATTACGTCGAGAACAA
>JAQSDP010000468.1:7371-12493 GCA_029945985.1 bacterium
ACAATATGCCGCTCAAAGACGGCGACCTGATATTGATCGACGCTGGTGCGGAATATAAGGGATATGCGTCGGACATCACGCGCACTTTCCCGGTCAACGGCAAATACACCCCTGCGCAACGCGAAGTTTACGACGTCGTCCTCGACGTCCAGGAAAAGTGCATCGAATACACAAAGACCGGCAACACCGTCCGAGGCCGTCAGGAATATTCGATCGAACTTCTTACCGACGGAATGGTCAAACTCGGACTGCTGAAAGGTAAAACGAAAGATCTGATCAAGAAAAAGGCGTATATGAAGTACTACATGCACGGAGTCGGCCACTACCTTGGCCTCGACGTGCATGATGCGGGACGCTACTTCACCGATCAGACCGCAAAAAACTCGCGTCCCTTCGCACCCGGAATGGTACTAACGGTCGAACCGGGGATCTACGTTCCGCCCAACGATAAGGACGCTCCGGCCAAATATCGCGGGATCGGAATCCGCATCGAGGATGACGTACTGGTGACCGAAAACGGAAATCACAACCTGACTTCTAAGGTTCCAAAAAACGCCGATGAGATCGAATCTCTAATGCAGAAAGGGCGTAAGTAGACTGGATCGCAAGCCTGTAACACCTCGCGGCGTAACACACGATGAACCTTGATCTGCTCGTCAAAAATCTCCCAGCCCTCTTCACCGCGCTCTTCACGGCGATCCTCTTCATCCAGTCGGGACTCGATAAGGTCTTCGATTGGAAAGGGAATCTCAGCTTTTTGACGGAGCATTTCTCGAAGACCTTCGTCGCCGGGACTGTCCCGATGATGCTTGCGACCATAACTCTGATGGAGGTTGCGACCGGGCTGCTCGCGGCGATCGGGATAGTCTACTTTTTTGCGACGGGATTTACGCTGCTTATCTTCTACGCCGGAGCCCTCGGTGCGGCTACTCTCACGGCACTCTTCTTCGGCCAGCGGATAGCGAAGGACTATCCCGGTGCGGCAGTTCTTGTTCCCTACTTTATCCTCATGCTGGTTATCCTTTATCTCACCAATCCGGCTCGACCCGGGATCTGAGCCGGGTTTCACGCGTTCGCCGCGTAGTAAGAAGAATGTAGGCAATCATGAAAGTCACTCCGGCTATACTTTTCGCTCTATTACTTCTTTGGGCTCAAGCATCTAGTCAGACATGGCAGCTGGCCACCCCCGACTCTCGCGCAGGACATGGGTCCTTGGTTTTCCACGCCGTGTTTAGCCCTGATTCAACCCATCTTGCAAGCTCGGATCAGGCAGGTACGATCGTGATCTGGGACCTCAGTTCGCACAAGGTCGTCGCGCGGATCGACGATACGGATATTGAAAGCTACAAAGATCCGGTTTTCAGTACTGACGGAAAGATTCTCGCCGCCGTCGTCACCAGAAATGATGATCCCACCGTTCTTCTGGATGAGACGATCAGGTTTTGGGAGGTACTGACAGGGAAACCGATCCCCTCACCCGAGGGCACTTTTCGTGGGATCGAGCACCTCACCTTCAGCCCTGACTCAGAGACACTTATGGCGGAGGTCGAGATGAAGCGGACCGAAAGATGGGAAATATCGACGCTCAAGAAGAATCCCAAACCGCTCCCGTTTATCGGGCCTTATGCCTACGACTCCAAGGGAATCCTATTGGCGGCGACCTCATTAAACAACGCATCGGTGGTCATCACTGACGCTGCCTCCGGCAAAACGATCCGATCAATTTCGGGCTACTCTTTTGTTGTGAGTATTGCCTTCGACCCGACGGGCAGGCATCTCGCGGTCCACGACGAGACCAAAGCTTCGGGCACGCGGCTCAAGATGTTCGATCTCACCGCGGGCCGCGCAGTTGCCGGATTTGACGCTGTTGATCAGCATCCTCCGGCAGCTTTCACTGCGGGCAGCCGCTCGGCTATTGCGGTTCAGTTCGAAAACAATTTTGCCCAACAACCTGGCTCGCCCCGTCGGATCGGGGCCTTATTTGATCCCGCAACCGGGCGCAAGCAGAAGGACCTGGTCATAAGCTCCTCTGTAAGAGGGTTCGGCACGACCTTTTCCCGCAACGGACGGTACCTCGCCGTCCGCGCTTCTTCTGTCGGCGCAGAGTTCTGGAACCAGTCGCCGGTAACAGACTCCATTGCCGATTCCGAACTCCGAATCCTCGACCTGACAACGGGAACGTTCACCGCCTCGCTCCGCGGTTACCGCCGCGAGGTTAGCTCTCTGGCGTTTAGCAGTGACGGGCGGGAGCTTTTCACTGGTCATCCGGGAGCGCGGCTTGTTGTGTGGAGCACCGACGGGTGGAAGCTTGTCCGTATGCTTTCGGCAGGTTCGGCTAATGATCCGGGCCCCAGATTCATTGGCGGTTCAAAATATTTCACCCGGTCAAATGGAGGGAACGTCATCGAGGTTTCCACCGGGAAAAAATTCGGGGATTATTCTTTGGAGAGTTACCGGGCCGTTAGCGGCGACGGCGGCGTGATGTTTGTCCCAGATGACGAGAAATTTTCGTTCTTGACAGTTCCAGACCAGGAAGTTCTCTATAGTTTTCCGGCTCCTTTCTCATGGTCGGAGCAGTCTTTCGCTCTCGACCAGACGGGCGCCACGTTCGCCGTCGGCCAGGATGGCTATCTGGACATCATCGGCTCGCAGCGTGGGAACATTTTGAAACGGATCTCCCTACCGAAAGGGACGATCTCAGAGGTCACCTTTTCACCCGACGGTAAATATGTCGGATTGATGAACAGCGAGAGTGACTCGACGACGAGCCGGTTTACCCTGAACGTATTAGACGCGGCGACCGGCAAGATCCTGCTGAAAGTTCCAAAGGAAAGCGAATACTTCACATTCTCGCCCGACAGTTCGAGCGTTGTATCGCTCAGCACTTCCGACAAGCTCTTGATCACTCACGTACTCGACGGGCGCGCGCTTTTGGAATCGAAGGTTCGGATAAGAAAATTGACGGATGGCGTATGTTTTGCGTATCACCCGACACTGCCGTGGATCGCAGTTGGGACTGAGTACGGCACCCAGATCGTCAACATCACGACGGGTGAGCAAATAGCGCGATTGCGATAATGGTGATCCGCCGACTCGACTCTCGGGTTGGGCGAACGATCTATTCGATGTTTCAGGTCCTTGACCTAAAAAGGTCGCAGGTCCTCCGCAGGGATAAGGTACGATCACAACGCAAAAGGCGGGCGTCTAGGCCCGCCTCGATCATTTATGAGACTTTGCTATTTAACTTTTTTCACCTCGATCGTGGCGACATAACCGTTCCTATTGATACGAACGTTCGACCTCAGCTCCGGCGACAGAGCCTTCAGCGTCAATCGGTAATTCCCAAAGTTTGGCCTCATCCCCTTAGTGACCATCTCGAGCTCGACGACTTGAGACTTTCCGTTCTTGGTGACGCGGACTTTGATCTTTGCGTTTCCGGCCCAGACGCACTGGACATCCGCTGGACATCGCGAATCTTCCACCAATTCAACGAACGCGATCTTTAACCCGCCGGCCGCTGTAACCTCTTTATTTATCTGTACTTGAACTTCATTGGTGCATTTAGCGAAAGCGGGCATAACACCTGCGAGCACTAAAAATAACAATCCTGTAATTACCTTTTTCATATTGCCCCCTCCCTGAGCGGCATCATTTCGATGCCAATTAGAGAACGCACGGAGGTCACAAATCTTGCGTGCTAGGCGTTCGCCGCCCCGCTCGCCTTCATCTTTTGGATGATAGCGTTGGCGAATTCTTCCGTCCTTGCGGTACCGCCAAGATCACGCGTAAGGACCTTGCCCTCCGCAAACACGGCCAGCATCGCCGTCTCAGCACGGTTGGCAGCATCGTGCTCACCGATATGCCGGAGCATCAGGAGTCCGGACATCAGGATCGCCGTCGGGTTCGCTATGCCCTGACCCGCGATATCGGGTGCCGAACCGTGAACCGCCTCGAAGACCGCAGCCTGCTCGCCGATATTTGCGCCCGGTGCAAGCCCGAGACCGCCGATCAACCCGGCACATAGATCGGAAACGATGTCGCCGTATAAATTCTCGAGCACGAGAACATCGAACTGTTCGGGCCGCATCACTAACTGCATACAGCAGTTGTCGATGATCTTGTCGTCCGCCTCGATCTGGGGAAAGTTCTTCGCGACGTTGTAGAAGCATTCTAGAAACAGTCCGTCGGAAAGCTTCATAATGTTCGCTTTGTGAACAGCCGTCACCTTCTTTCGACCGTTTGCTACGGCGTATTCAAACGCGTACTGAGCGATCCGAGTTGACGCTTTTTCAGTGATTATCTTTATGCTCTCCACCACGCCGGGCACAACAACGTGCTCAAGGCCCAGGTAGAGATCTTCGGTATTCTCGCGTACGACAACAAGGTCAAGCTCAGGATTTCGGCACGGGATTCCCGGCAACGCCTTGATCGGCCGGACGTTCGCGTACAGGTCCAGACTCTTGCGCAATCCTACATTGACCGACGTAAATCCTTTCCCGATTGGCGTCATTTGCGGACCCTTCAGGGCCACCTTATTCTGCTTGATCGATTCGATCGTTGATTCAGGTAGGGTCGTCCCGTACTTCTCTTGCGCTAGAGCCCCAAGGATGTGGGTCTGCCATTCGATATCGACCCCTGTCGCCTCAATGATCCGCACCGTCGCCGCGATTATCTCCGGGCCGATACCATCGCCCGGAATCAATGTAATAGTGTGTTTCATACCTTGTAACCTTATAATAGACGTAAATTTTAGCGTGATAAAGACTAGGAATTAGTGAGTTCAGATATTCTCATCATAGGCGGCGGCGTGATCGGCCTGAGCATCGCCCGGGAACTCCACAAACGCGGAGCTGGAAAGATAGCGGTAATCGATAAGGGCCGTGTCGCGTCTGAAGCGTCTTGGGCGGCTGCCGGGATGCTGGCGCCGAATGCCGAATGCGATGCGGAGGATGAGTTTTTCGGGCTCTGCACCGCCTCGAACCAGATGTATCCGGCATTTGCGGCCGAGCTCCTGGACGAAACCGGCGTCGACGTAGAACTCGACCGCACAGGGACACTGTCACTCGCCTTCGCAGAAGAGGAGGCTTCCGAGCTCGAAGCGAAATACGGATGGCAGCGTACC
>JAQSDP010000469.1 GCA_029945985.1 bacterium
TGTGAAACGTAAGCAAAAATAGTGACCGCGGTTCATTATGTCGAGGCATAAGGCTTGCGATAGCGAGACTTGGAAAGCGGGGAAAAGATGAGACTTCTCGACGATTTCAAGACCCAAAATAAATGCGGAGACTGCGGTCTTCGTGCTTCTAGCTATTTCTGTAATTTCTCGGAAAGATCACTTCGGCACTTCCAGTCGATCAAGATCACAAACTCGTATCCGAAGGGCGCCCGCCTGTTTATCGAGGGTCAGCCGACCGACGGTGTTTTCATGCTCTGCCGAGGGCGCGTTAAGTTGACCACTCATTCTCGGCACGGGAAATCATTGATATTGCGGATCGCCGTTCCAGGAGAAGTGCTTGGGCTTAGTGCAGTTATCTCCGGAACGGTCAGCGAATCCACGGCCGAAGTGATAGAACCCTGTCAGGTCAATTTCGTTCTGAAGTCCGAGTTTCGTCGCTTTCTGGAAGAAAACGCCGATGCGGGAATGAATGCCCTACACCAGCTAAGCCTTCAATACAAGACGGCCCATATGCAGATCCGATCCCTAGGGCTTTCCGCTTGCGTCGCCGATAAACTGGCGACGCTGCTTTTGGAGTGGTCGAAGAATGAGCCCTCCAATAATGGTTCCGTGCATCTGAGGAACACCTTTTCACACGAAGAGATTGGCGAGATGATCGGAACATCTCGGGAAACCGTCACTAGAATACTCAAGGACTTCCGTGTGCGCGATCTGATCTCGATCAAAGGCCCAAACCTCCACATCCCAAACATGCGCAACCTAGAAGCCACGATCGGCAGCTAGAAGAAAGGCGTTGGCATCCCGTTCGGCAGGTTCTTTTCAAAGTTGTTGTGACAACGCTCACAGACGCGGCGACGACGTTGGCATAAAATCATGTCGCAATAGTCCTCTAAACCAATTTCCAGCGTAGTTTCGGCGGAAACGGAGGAGCACAGATCATGGCTTCAACGAAGAACATCAAGCTCAGTTTTCTCAGCGTTTTCATCATTTTACTCGTCTCCTGGCTCGTCTTCGGAACGCTTTCACGTGCCGTGAGTTCAGAGTCTACGGCGAGCGGCGAGGAAGTGCCCGGCATTGCTTTAGCGTCCATTCAGGATGATTACGTCGGCAGCGAAACGTGTAAGGCCTGTCACGAAGGTCAGTTTAAAAATCTCGAGAAAACGGTTCATGGGAAGATCGCAGAATCCAAGCGATGGAAGGACAAGGCCCAAAGTTGCGAATCCTGTCACGGACCTGGAAAGAGCCACGTAGAAGGGGGCGGAGATAAGACAAAGATTATTTCTTTTAAGAATCGTACCGCTAAGGAGAATTCACAGTCGTGCATGGCTTGCCATTCGCAGACCAGCACGCACGCGACATGGCGCGGCAGCAAACACGAAACTGCGGGACTTTCGTGCTTAGACTGTCACAGCGTTCATCAGTCGCCCACAACAAAAGCATCGGAGATCGCCCCGTTCGCTAATTTCCAGGCCGAGACAAAGCTTCTTAAGAAGCGAACGGAGAGTGAAACTTGCTATCAATGTCACAGTGACGTTCGCAAATCAGAATTTCAACGTTCGACGCATCTTTTTAAAACTGAAAACCGCGAGTCTAGGATGACCTGCTCGGCATGCCATGACGCACACGGATCTATTGGAGAAAAGCTAATGAAGACCGCGAGCGTTAATGAAACTTGCTATACCTGCCATACAGAAAAAAGAGGTCCTTTCCTCTGGGAGCATGCCCCTGCGAGGGAAAGCTGTGCAAATTGTCACACTTCGCACGGCTCGAATCATGTCTCTTTGCTAAAAGCCAGATCACCGATGTTGTGTCAGCAATGTCACATGCAGGGCCGTCACCAAACCGTGGCGGGCAAGCCGATCTCTGCCTTTATGAAGAATCGCGGCTGCCTAAACTGCCACGCACAGATACATGGATCAAACCATCCCTCAGGTATTAATTTGCAGCGATGAGTCCGCTTAGGACATAACGTGAGGTTAGTATGAATAACACATTGAGCGACCTGATCGACTGTAGGCTGATCCGTCGTTTCGGACTGCTAATGATTCTTACAGTGCCGGTGATCGCAGGAGCGCAAGAGATGGTATCACCGGCAGATAGTTCGCCCATTAACGCCCAGCCATCGAAAATAGAAGACGACAAGAAGGAAACTAAGAAGCTTGCCGACAACTTCAAATTTGTTTTTGAGATCGGCGGGCAGTTCGTCGATGTTAACGGCGAAAGGCCGACCAAATACGAGGAATTCGGGCGCATACGAGAGGGACTCGCTGTGAGACGATTTCGCATTGCCTCCAATCCCGCGAATGCGCCGAGTTTCTTTCGCGCTATTGGACGAAGTGCGGGCGAGATCGACCAACAGTACTTCGTAGATTTCGGAAGCTATGGAAAGTTCCGGACGACTTTTCAATACGATGGATCTCCACACTTATTTTCAGAGGGAGCAAAGACTCTGTTCACTGGCGAAAACGGCATCCTCACAATCGATGATTCCATTCAGACAGCTCTTCAGGGTACGCCCGTCCCGGCCCTTCCGGCGGCAGTTCAAAGCCTCTATTCATCAACAAGTGCCTCAACAATAAGTCTCCGAACGCGGCGCCATACGCTGAGTTTTGATCAGAAAGTCCAACTGACGGATAGCTGGTCACTTCGGTTTAACTGGACGAGGAATCAGCGTACTGGAAACGCTCCGCTCGGAATCGGCAGCTATGAACGGGTCGGAACACCTATTGGTGATACCTTTCGAGTCTTTTCGCTCGAGCTGCCCCAACCGATCGATTACGTTACGGATCAGGTAACTCTCGGAACAAGTTACATTACGCGAAATTGGGGCATTAGTTTTGACTACATTTACTCAAATTTCAAAAACGACAATCCGACTCTGACTTTTGATAACCCGTTTCGAATAACGGACCTTCAGGCCACAACCGGTTCAGGTAACTTCGACCGACAGAAATTTGCTCGTGGCATCATTTCAGGGGCTCCTGGAAATACAGCACAATCAGTTACCGTTTCTGCGTTCGTTGACCTTCCGCACAATACGAGGGCCGCGGCGGCGTTGGGCTGGACTGTTGGACGACAGGACGAGCAGTTTGCACCTTATACGCTTAACTCAGCGATCGTCACGGGAGTTCCCGCTGGCGTGAATGTCACTTCCACCGACTCTTTGCCAGAACAGAGCCTCGATGCCGAGACCGATATTTTCACTCAGGAATATGTCATAGCTTCGCGCCCTTGGAAATCGTGGGCGTTTAACGCTCGTTTCCGTCGTTTTGATAATGAAGTCAAAACCGAACCAATACTATTTCCGGGTTATGCAGCCTATGGCGAGTCGTACTGGCGGTCTAATATTGCCGGTGTCTTGATCGAAAACGATCCCAAGTCTTTTGCTAGATCCAACGTTATTACCGAAGCCGCCTGGGAAATCAATAAGGTCTTTCGCCTCAAGCTTGAGTATGGTTGGGAAGGTTGGGAAAGACACCATCGCCAGGCTGAGCGGACAAATGAGCATTCATTTTCGACCCAGCTTACGATCAAGCCGACAGCTCAGTTTACTAGTCGGGTCAATTACAAATACTCTGACAGAACGCCTGAATTTTACGACCCGGGTGTCTTGGAATACTCGGGACTTCGCATGTTTGACCAGTCGGCCAGAAAACGTCAGGACCTTGATTGGCAGTGGCAATGGGCGATACGGCCTCAGATCGGATTGTCCGGAACAGCTGGTTATTTAGATGACGATTATGACGAAAACTTCTTTGGCCTAGTTAAATATACGCAGTGGTACGGGACGGTTGACCTGATGTACATGCCAAAGGACAACATGACGCTCTATGCTAATTATGCACGCGAAAACTATAAGAATTCCATGCAGACGATCGCAAAGAACGCAGTCCCTTGGGATCTTAACAACCGCTGGAATCGCGACGAGCGCGACGTGTTGGATAACTTTGGCATCGGTATCACGGCTTACGCCATGAAGGAAAAGTTGTTTCTTGATCTCAATTACGTTTATTCAAATGCGAAAACGCGCACGATCACGGCCAACCCGGGAACACCCGCCGCAAACACCGTATTGAGTGCCACGGCGTTTCCATTTCCGGATGTTAAATCACGATTGCAGGAATTTGATTCGGATGTCAGTTATCAGTTCGGCGACCGCTGGGGTCTTGGCGTCAGGTATAAGTATCAACCATATAGTCTAGATGACTTTGCTGTGAATGGTTTGAGCCCCTACCCGATCAATGCGTTGCCGGCTGAACAAGAGGGAAGTCGGTTCCTTTTGCTTGATTCCAGATATTCAAGTCACAAGGCCCATTTATTAACAGTTTATTTAAGTATCAAGTAGTTTCAACACGGGGATTGACCCTGCTTTCAAAGCATTGGAAGGTGGAATTATGGCCTCAACGAAGAACATAAAGCTCAGTTTTCTAAGCGTATTCATCCTCACGTTGGTCGGATGGCTGGTTTTCGGAACGCTTTCAAGCGCCGTCAGCCCGGCGCCCGCCGCAGCCGAAGAAACGCAGGGCATTGCGTTGGGCGCAGTGCAGGACGACTACGTCGGCAGCGAGACCTGCCGCGGTTGTCACGAGTCCCAGTTCGATAAGGTCGCAATGACCAAGCACGGAAAGCTGGGGGACCTGGCCTCCTGGAAAGGAAAGGTGGTCGGCTGCGAATCTTGTCACGGCCCGGGAAAAGCCCACGTTGAAGGCGGGGGAGACAAGACCAAGATCAAGATCCTCGCCAATTTGGATCCTAAGGCCGTCTCAGAAACCTGTCTTGCTTGCCACGCGGGCAAAGAGAACCATAATAACTTCCGACGCGGCGACCACTGGCGAAATAACGTTGGATGTACCGACTGCCATTCGGCTCACGGGACCTCATTCGCACCGCAGCGTGCCGGCTCGATCGTTCAGATAGGCCCGGCAGCGGCACAACGGTCCAACCAGGCAGATCGGGCGATGCTTAAGAACAGCGAACCGCAGCTCTGCATGACCTGCCACACTGAGGTGAAGGCTCAATTCTCTAAGCCATTCCGGCACAAGGTGCTCGAGGGCACGATGAACTGCAGCGACTGCCACAATCCGCATGGCGGCTTTGAGCAGAAGCAGACAAAACTCGCCGTCGGTGCGGACGCATCCTGTATAAAATGCCACTCGCAGATGCAAGGACCGTTTGTTTTCGAGCATGCTCCTTTGCAGCTCGAGGGGTGTTCTGCATGCCATACTCCGCACGGTTCGAGCAATGCGAAAATGCTGAAACGTAGCACAGTTCGCCAGCTTTGCCTCGAGTGCCACACCAATATTTTCAATGTTGAACTTGATCCGAACCTGCCTGCGGGCCCGCATACTCAAACGAGTATCCGAACCCAGAACTGCACCGTGTGCCACTCGCAGATCCACGGGTCGCACAGCAGCAGGTTCTTCTTCAGATAGGGGGCCGCATGAATATAATTATTTCACAAACACCACAGCTAGAAACGCTAAGGGCGTTGTGCGTCCGGCATACGACCCTCTTTTTCCTGGCAGCCGCGACGTGCATTTTTGCCGGCTCTTCGCTGGGCCAAACGCCGACCCCGTCCCCCGGATCTGACGACCGTTATACTGTCAAGGCGAGCACCGAGATCGGCGGCCGCTGGGTAGATGTGTATGGGAATGAGAACAAGTTCCGAAGCGATTTGAACTATAAAAACGGTTTCCGTGTTTTCGATTCAAGCATCTTGATCGAGGACAACGGCGATGCTTCCGATTTCAAGGTATTCGACTCCGCGTTGATAATGGCCTCCGGTTGGGGCTCTGACCCAAGCGGTTTTGTTCGTGCGAACATGGAACGCACTGGCCTCTATCGTTTCGATGCTACTGTACGCCGCTCGACATACTTCAATTTTCTCAACAACCACGCGATCGGCAACGATAAGCGGAATCTGCACAATGCCGATCGTCGGCGTAATTTCGGTGACCTGGACCTGATCTTGCTGCCCGAAAATCGTAATATAAGGTTCCGCTTCGGGTACTCCTATAATTTCGCCGACGGCGCCGGGTCTACCTCTACCCGCATTTCAAGGGGTGATGTATTCCCGGTTTACCTAGACGTTAACTCGAGTGCTCAGGATCTTCGCCTCGGGGCCGACGGCAGCTTTCTGGGCTTTAACATGTCCGGTACCTACGGGCGCCGATTATTCCGGGATCGGACACATTTTTCCATCACTTCTGGGGACGTGGGTGATGTCCCGACCAATGCAAATGTCATCTTCTCGCAAGACCGAAGAGATCCGGTGAACGGCGAGACCAACTTCGGGATCTTCAGCGTGCAGCGCACCTTCGCAGAGCGTTTCGATTTCACTGCAAAGATCATTCACTCGGCAACGGAGACAAGCGGACGGCTGCAGGAATATGTTCTCTACCGGCACCCGACAAACAACCAGATAATCAGAGACGAATATAACGTGCCGTGGGACGCGACACGGCCGCAGACGAGGGCTGACGTTGGGATGACTTGGCGGATAACGGATAAGTTCCGCTTGTCGAATACCTTTACTTACGACGGGTTCAACATTAACGGAGGAAACCTCTACACTCTGACCCCCTTCCCGGGAAATCCAACTCGGCAGTTCAGTTACGCGGTGACTCGTTATCGGCGGTACACAAACCTCTTAGAAGGGGATTACCAATTCAACGATCGGGTGGGTGTGAACCTGGGCTGGCGCTACACGCATCGTCAAGTTCGTTTGGAACACCTTTTCGACCAGAACATCGCGGTACCGTCCGCGGCCGTCGTCCCCGATGAGGAGGAGAACTCCACGAACACAATAATCGCGGGCACCCGGTTTAAGCCGATGAAGAACTGGTCGATCTTTGCGGACATCGAAGCCGGAAAAGCGGATAACGTGTTTACAAGGTTGGCGAATTACGAGTTCCTGAACTACCGGATCCGCAGCCGCACTCACTTCGATAAATTTTCGATCAACGCGTCTTTCATCTCGAAGGACAACGATAATCCGGGGCAATTGGAGCCGGCCACTGGAGCGCCGGCCGTCGCCCCAGCTTTCATTACGGAAGTCCGAAGCCGCATCTTCTCTTCCTCCATCGACTGGAACCCAATCGACAAGATCAGCCTCAGCGGCGGCTACGATTATCACTGGCTAACGAGCGAAGTGTCGGTGCTCATCCCGCTTGGCGCTCCGACCGGCCTAACCCCCGGACTTAGTCAGTACTTCGTTCGCGATAACTACTTCTTCATCGACGCCCATGTTCGCCCGATCAAGAATGTTACGCTGTTCGGCAGTTATCGTTGGAATAAGGACCAGGGTTACGGAGACAGGCCTATTCCAGCTCTGACCTCTAATCTAATCCTGGGCGGCTACCCGACAGACTTCAAGACGCCGGAGTTTCGGGCGACCATAAGGCTTAGCAAGTACATCGATTGGAACATTGGCTATCAATACTACGATTACCAGGAAAACCCCGTTCAAAACATCGTGTATGGGATTCCCTTCCAGAACTACAGTGCCCATATGCCATACACGTCGGTGCGGATCTATCTTGGAAAGGGAAGCATAGACAGATAGGCGACAAAGGGAGGGTTGGGATGTCTGCGAAAGGAAAACTCAAGGTCGGGGTTACCGGATTGGCTACTTTGGTTGGGGTGTTCGCTTTATCGAACTATTCGTCGGGTGTTCTGACCACAGCCCAAGTTAAGCAGGACGTAAAGATGCCGGAGGTGATCGTACTCGGGAAAGATGCGAAGCTCGGGAGCGTCACCTTCAACCATGTCAGTCATAACGGCGGCAAGTACAGCATCGACGGCACGGGTCCTATCGCCTGCATCGAGTGCCACCATACCGCCCAACCCGCGACTGAACTTGCAAAGCACCCACCTCTCAAGACTGCGTGGCCCTCTGACCGAACAACAACCTTAACCGCAGAGCTATTTGTCAAGGACCCTGCCGCTGCAGGGGTTGCGGCATGTCGGGACTGTCACGCTCGTGCTGGGGAGGCACCTAAACTCTTACCCGCCATTCCCGAGATCAAACACGAATCGAGTACGGCGATAATCTCGCTAACAAATCAGCAAGCCCTTCATCGAAATTGCGCCGGATGCCACACCGAAGTCGTTAAGCAGAATAAAGCCATCAAGGCTCCGACAAGCATGCAGTGTACTGCGTGTCACAAACGGTCAGCCTAGCCGCTAATCGCCAGGTCTACTTATCGGTTAGGACGCTGGAATCTTACCGGTTCATAAGATCCCTTGTGACATTCTGAGCATTGGAATTGGGAAATGTCGCCCAAGTTTAGGGGATGCTTGAACGTTTGATCCCCCTTGTGGCAAGCCGCACATTGGAATGTGTTCTTGTCTCCAAGATTCACAGGGTGTTGAAAAGCCCCGTCTTTCGCAGCAATGGTCTTTCCGCCGAACGTTTGGTCGAGGGTCGTGTGGCAAATGCTGCATTCATTTCTGATGACTTTTCCTTCCTTACTGGACTGCTGTCCATCGTGGCAGCGAAAACATCCCTGAGCATTATAGTGGCCAATGTTGTTCGCGTGCGTTGACCAATTCGTCTTCATCTCCGGGAAGAAGTACGTTTGATAGATCCGCTGCACTTCCGTGATCGCCGCGTTTACAGCCTCGGCGCGTGAATTTAAAACATCGGCATGGTTCGCCTGGTAGTAGGAATTGAGGTCTGCAGCGATCGTGGTTACCGCTTCATCGTTGGTAGCGTACGGCTTGGATAGCACCTCAACGGCCTTCATCTTAATGTACGGCAGAGTGATGTCGATCCGGTTGGCAGTCAGAGCTTCGTCGATCGCTTGATTTGGGGATAAGTAAATGTGGGTCGGCCGGTTGTGGCAATCGATGCAGTTCATTGTCCGTTTGGGAGCCTCCTCGATCTGCGACGATGAAAGCGAGGCATCTTTCGCGGTGAACTCGACGACCTTTCCATCAGGTCCCTTCATTCGAACCCAGGGAATGTCTTTGAGTTTGTCGTCCGCGGCGACGTAGGTGATCTCGTTCGCGACATTCATGTGCCAATGGATCCCGCCGGACTGGCCGCCTTCTGAACTTCCTCCGCCCACCTTGATTAGCATGCGGGTCTGGTTCAGCGAATTCTGCTCGTCGTAACCGTAATGATTGAATACTCTCAGTTTGTCACCGTGAAACTTTTCGGACCAGTGGCACTTCTGGCATGTCTCGGTCGCCGACCGCATGTTGTGAACCGGGGTCTGGATCGGTCGGTTGTAGTCATTCGTGATAACGCCGTAGAGCTGCCGCATTCCGGAAAACTTCGATCGAACATACCACTCCGCACCGCCGCCGACATGGCATTCGACGCACCGTACCTTGGCATGCGGTGACGCCTTGTAGGCGACGAACTCGGGTTTCATTACAACGTGACAGGCTTGCCCGCAGAAGGTGACTGATTCCGTATATTCGTATGCCCGATAGCTTCCGAAGGCGCTCATGAAGAGGAATACGAACGCAAGGATCATGAAGACGAGCAAAGACCGTCTACGCTGCGGGTCGTTCAAGTCGAGAACCGGGAATTGTGCGACGCCGGCTTCGGGGTTCGCGCGTCGGCGTCGGCGCTCGAGTAATGCTCCCACGAGTACGATAAAGAGCCCGAAGACCAGTATGCTGGGGACGAAGACAAACGTAATGAGATCGGTATACGGGTTCTCCGTCCCGCCCGAAAGCTCCATGAGTATCAACAGGACGATACTCGTGAAACTCGCGGCGACAACTGCGATGCCGGCAAAGCTCACATAATTGCGGAGAAGGCTTGGGACCTTTTGCTTCAGTTGTTCTTCGTCAGCACGTTTTGGTTCTTCTTCGCTCATAACGTTCTTCTTCGTTCAGCTGGCAAACAGCCACACCCCGACCCAACTGCACTCGGTGAAACCTGTGGAGTCGGAGCGGGGTTCCGTAGCTGATCGTCTAAGTGCGTTTGTTCATCAAGTTTTCGGTGTTCTCAACGTTCGCATATGCTCTGCCAACGCCTTCGCCTCATCGGCGGTCATTCCCTTTGCTTCATATCCCGGCATGTACGGCGGTTTCTCGCCCTTCCTACCCTTCAATATGGTCTGAATGTGTTCCTCGTCCGGCTTCGCCGGATCATAAGCTTTCGCAGCTGTCGGTGTATGGCACATCGCGCACTGGGCTTTGAATGTCGCCGCGGCGTCAGGTGTGGCCGCCGATGTCACGATCGGTTCGGTCTTAAACCCGAGGATCGCGAACAGCCCGAGGAAAAGTACGGCCGCTGCAATAAGTTTTATTCGAGTGATCGTCATATATATGGCTCCTAAGCTCATCGTTGGAGTTGTCGCTCTATTGATATGCAACGCGTATACCTTTACGGACCCCTCGAAAACCCAGTCCTAATCACCGATTTCGTTTCCGCCGGTTCTGAATTTGGTGGAATGTTCGCGAACCACCGCAGTGGGCGCGAACATTCTCGCGGCTAGAACTCGAACGACGATCCCTGGTGACAACGTTTACAGTCGCCAAAGTCTGTTCCCCCAAACGCTCTTTTGTCGTTATGGCAGGTCGCACAGCTAAGTGTTTTGCCAGTCGAACGATGAAACGCCATCATGGGCTCCGTCACCTGATTCTCTCCCGAACCCGGGCGCACCGTGTGGCAGGAACTGCAGTTCATACTTTTGTGACGGACGTGGCTGAAGCTTCCCACATATTTGGCGGCCGTTTGAACCGGACCTGGGCTGCCCGATTGGTGGCAAGTGCTGCACGAATCGATATTGCTTCCCTGAGCAGCCATCTTTGTCGCCACCGCCGTTTCGGGCGCATGACACTGAAGGCAGGTCGTGTGCGCGTTGGCTCGTGAAGGGACGGAGAATCCCTGGCCGCCCTGCGTCGGTTTATGACATGTTGCACAGTTCGCCTGCGGGACGTGTTTGGCATGATCGAATTTCGCGCTGAAGGACGCGAGTCTCGGGAATTGTTTCATCGATCCCGACGTGTTGTCGGTGTGGCATATAGAGCACATCTGGCTGCTCGTCGGGTTCTCGAAATTCTGCACGTGGCAGCCGGCGCAAGGCGAATGATTTGCCTTGCCGGGAAAACCTATCTTTGCGGGAGCCGGACCATCGTATTTGTGGCATAAGGCGCACGGAAGGTTCGCATGAGCCTCATTCTTGTGCGTGAACTGTGAGTAATCGATCGACGGATCGATCGTAGGAGCGGGCGACGGGATAACCTGCGCCTGCGCTGCGTTTGCGTTTGTAGTCTGGTTTGGCGACGGTTGGTCGCTGCAGGAGATCAAATACCCGACAAAGATCAATAGGGACACGGCGACGACGGAACGTTTTATGACAGTGATCCGCGATGGTCTGAAAGGGCCTTGATCCATGTCGGTCCTCAATTGCCTGCCGCCTTGATCGCCTGAATGTGAGAGTCGGGAATCGGTTTATTCCCAAAGCTGACGTGGCACTTCACGCAAGTGAATGATGGATTCTTCTTCCGCGAATCCACTTCAAAGTTCAATACTCCTCCATCATCTGTTGTCGCGGTGATATGACACATACTGCACGATGTGATCGGTACCTTTTGCGTTTTTGGATCATTCGTCAACATCGTCGTGACGCTGTGGCAGGTTGAACAGCTTAGCTCTGCGTGGCTGGCAAATTCATGTCGAAAGGTTCCGGCCGAACCGCGGCGTCGCCACGAAGTGAACATTATCTTGTCATCGATTTCCATCGCAGCAGCGAGTTTTGGATCAAAATCGGATGGAGCCTCAGGCCCCTTCAGAGTGTGGCACGTGGCACAATTCTTAGGCTCCGGCGACATTCCGCTGTCGGCCGAGTGGCAAGTGAAGCACGTGGTGTGCCCGATCGGAGACGTCTTGAAAGTTCCTTTCTTGAGCCAAAATGCGTCGCCGGACGTCGCCGGGGGCTTCGTGACATACTCGTCGTCGGATTTGTCCTGCGGCTTGTAGGTCTGATGGCACACCGAGCAGCTCTCTTCGGCGCGACGTGGACCGGCTCCGCGTGTCCAGGATACATTAGTAAATTCCTCGCGACGCCTGTCTCCCGAGACGATCTCGATGTGCTTGTCGTGCGGAAAGCTGATCGCGAAATCTGACGTCGCATTCCGTCCTTTGGGCGTCATGTCGAATACCTCGCGCGGGTTAGGAAACGCGTGGCGCGTACTGTTTCTCGGCGAAGGGTTTGTGTGACAAATGCTACAAATTGTAGGTCGCGCACCGCTAAAGAATTGCTGCTTGTGACAATTTAGACACGATTGGTGCTTCGGATATTCCGTGATATCGGGAAAAGCGTCCTTTTCCGCCCGGACCTTTTTCCAATTGTCTGATGGAAACTTGTGACACTGATCACAGCTGACGCGGTGAGCTTTTACGTCGTGCGGGAACTGAGAGTATTTGGCCGGTCGCGGAGTTTGGCCAGTTCTTGGTGCCGGCGTAGG
>JAQSDP010000470.1 GCA_029945985.1 bacterium
TGGCGTTGGCATTCGCGTGTGTGCGGCTGAAGATTCGATCGAGAGAAACTAGATTTCTCAGTTCCTTTCCCAGGAACGACGATCAACGAAGAATGCCGCTCTTTATCCAAGGGGCGGCATTTTGCATTTAAGATGAACGATTTCGAGGCATTCAAAGAGAAGACAAGATCGGCGAACGTGGTTCCCGTAGTAGATACGTTACCGGCCGATCTGCTGACGCCACTCGCTGTTTACCTGAAACTTTCTGCGGGCTCGACGAATTCATTCTTGCTGGAATCGGTTGAAGGCGGCGAGACTCTTGCCCGCTACTCATTTGTCGGTGTCGATCCGGAATTCGTCGTGAGTGGAAATGATTCTCGGGTATTGGTCCTATCGGAAGCTGGTAGCGTAGAGTTTGATTCCGGGTTGATTGAATATCTACGTACACACTTCGCAAAGAAGCGCGTTCATCACGACGAGTCGCTTCCGAGTTTCATTGGCGGGGCGATCGGATCAATGAATTTTGATTGCTCGTCCTGGTTCGAACCAACATTAAAAAAAGGGGTCGAGACGGATGACGTGAGTTCACTGATGTTCTTCCGCTCGATCGTCGCCTTTGATCACGCGAAGCAGGTGATCAGCATCATCTCTCTCGTTTTCACTAATGAGGCCGAAGAGAACGGCGTCGGCCTGGCAGATCTATTCGCCGCGGCACAGTCTTGTAACGGTAAGCTGCGTGCGTCGCTCGAAACGGGTAACATTCCGCTTCCGCCGGCCAACTCGGATAGACACCCGGAACCGCCAACCTCAAATTGGGATAAGGTTTCGTTCGAAGCTGCAGTTGATGAAATCAAGGAGATGATCAATGCGGGTGAGGCGTATCAGGTCGTGATCTCGCAATGCTTTAGCAAACCGACGCCCGCCTCGCCAATCGCGATCTATCGAGCGATCCGGTCGCTGAACCCTTCTCCCTATATGTTCCTGATCAAGTTTGGCGAACGATCTGTGATCGGGGCTTCGCCGGAGATGCTCGTCCGCGTGCGGGGCGGCGATCTCGAATACAGGCCGATCGCCGGCACCCGTCCGCGAGGTAAAACGGCGGAAGAAGATGTTCGTCTGGCGGAGGAAATGAAAGCAGACCGAAAGGAAGTTGCCGAACACCTGATGCTGGTCGACCTGGGGCGAAACGATCTTGGCCGAGTCGCCGAATACGGAAGTGTAAGGGTCGATAGTTTAATGCACGTCGAAAAGTATTCGCACGTCCAGCACTTGGTCAGCCGTCTTTCTGCGAAGCTTCGCGAAGGGCTAGACCAGTTTGATGCTCTAGCCTCCTGCTTCCCTGCCGGCACCGTTTCCGGCGCACCAAAAGTGCGGGCTATCGAGATAATTCGCTCGCTAGAGCCGACACCGAGGGGAATTTATGCAGGAGCGGTAGGATATTTCGATTACGCCGGAAACATGGACACGTGCATCGCGATCCGCACGCTGACGCTTGAGAACGGCGTGGCGAAGGTGCAAGCGGGAGCGGGCATTGTTGCGGACTCAATACCCGAGTCCGAGTTCCAGGAGACAGTTAACAAAGCTCGAGCGATGATCAAGGCAATTGAAATAGCGGAGAAGAATTCGATCTAAAATTTCAGGTCTCAAATTCGAGAAATGTCGATCTCTATCCTCCACAAAGCATTGGAACACTTTCACTCAGGCAACGAACTTTCGCCCGAGATCGCCGAGGCCGTGCTTGATGCACTGATCTCTGAAACCGACGAATCGCTGATCGCGAGTGTGCTTAGGACGTGGGATAAGAAGGGCATCGAAGAGAACGAGATCTATGAGTTAGCTCGCATCCTTCGTTCGCGCATGGAGCGGGTGAATTCACGTCACGACACCTTCGTTGATATCGTTGGCACAGGCGGAAGCAAGTCAAAGACATTCAACGTCTCGACGGCTGCAGCTTTCGTGATAGCGGGTACCGGAGTTCCGGTCGCGAAGCACGGCAACAAAGCGGCAACTAGCAATTCAGGCAGTGCCGACGTTCTTGCCCAACTTGGGATCGATCCTGCAGTGGATCCGGAAATCGCCGAACGCTCTCTCAATGAGATCGGTGTTTGTTTTATGTTTGCTCCAAAGCACCATCGCCTGTCACCTACGCTAGGCAAGGTACGGCGCGAACTCGGATTTCCAACCATCTTCAACTGCGTCGGCCCGCTCTGTAACCCGGCGTCGGCCCCGCATCAGTTAATAGGTGTTTGGGACGAGGAATTAGTGCCGAAGATGGCCAGTGCTTTGGCTCGGCTCGGTACAAAGAACGCGTGGATCGTTAACGGCAATGGCCTCGACGAGATTTCGCTTGAAGGGGAGACTATTGTCGCGGAAATAACCGGTAATGACGTGAGATTCACGAAGATCGATCCCACGGTCTTCGGCCTTGAATCGTGTACGGCCGAAGACATCCGATGCAGCGACGCTCTGTCCAGTTCGGCAATGATACTGCGAGTTCTTAAGGGCGATGAATCAAATTCCGCGGCTGAGAACATCGTTGTAATGAATGCAGCCGCCGCGATCAGCCTGTGCCGTCCGATGATCACAAAGGTCGAAGCCGTTGAAGTCGCCCGTGAGAGCATTCAAAGCAGAAGCGCCCAAAAGAAACTGGAGGAACTGGCAGCAGCGATACCGGCATGACAGGTACGATCCTTGACAAGATCTTCAGCGACAAACGCGTACGCGTTGAGGCGGCGAAGCAGGCTTCCGAATCTGTAGATTTGCGGGAGTTGGCACTTGAATATCGATCAAACCGTGGCCCTCATCGCCTTCGTCAGACCCTGTCGGACGGATCGGGGATCAACATCATAGCCGAGTTCAAGAAGGCATCTCCATCAAAGGGCGTGATCAACGACAGCGTCGAATCGGCTGACGTCGCTCGACAATATGAAGCAGGCGGAGCGGCGGCGATCTCCGTGCTGACGGAGGAAGATCATTTCAAAGGCTCGCTCGATGACCTCCAAGCGGTTCGCGAAGCAGTCGATCTGCCGATTCTTCGAAAAGATTTCTTTTTCGACGAATTTCAGATATACGAAGCGGCAGTCGCCGGCGCCGACGCAATCCTGCTGATCGCCGCGATGCTTGAAGACGAGCAATTGGAGAAGTTCCGCTCTCTTGCGGAAGACGAACTCGGATTGGATGCTTTGGTCGAGGTTCACACGCTCGACGAACTCGAGCGTATCAAGAGAATAGGATCGAAACTGATCGGTGTGAACAACCGTGATCTTAAGTCTTTCCATGTAACTCTCGACGTATCCCGCGAACTGATTCAACACGCTCCTAAGGGGACGATCATGGTTACGGAAAGCGGACTCCGCACGCTTGAAGAGTTGCTTGAACTTAGCGAACTCGGTTACGTGGGCTTTTTGATCGGCGAGACATTAATGCGAACCGGCGATCCTGCAGCCGAATTAAGGAGGCTGCGTGACGTTCGTTAAGATCTGCGGGATTACGAACCTTGAGGACGCATCTCTAGCGGTTGACCTTGGAGCCGATATGATAGGTTTCAACTTCTATCGGGGAAGCAAGCGGTACGTTTCGCCTAAGGGCACCGCGTCGATCGTAGAGGGGCTTACTGAAGGAATCACGAAAGTAGGTGTTTTCGTTAATGCGACAATTGGCGACATTCTTTTCGCTACGAAATTGGCTCATCTCGACTCCGTTCAACTCCACGGAAATGAATCTCCCCAGTTTGTCGCTGAACTAAGAGACCGGGTGGAGACAAAAATAATTAAGGCGATTCGAGTCCGCTCCCTCTCCGAGATCTCGTCTCTAACCGGCTTTCGTGTCGACGCGATTCTGCTCGATACTTACTCAGCAACCGACTTCGGGGGTACCGGTGAGACTTTTGACTGGCAAATAGCCCGGGCGGGTCGTGAGAAGGTCGATCAGTTGATCCTTGCCGGCGGCCTTAGTCTTGAGAATGTTGCCGAGGCCATCAGGATAGTTCGACCTTACGCGGTCGACGTGGCCAGTGGAGTGGAATCTTCGCCGCGGAAAAAGGATCCGAAGAAATTGGAAGCGTTCATTAGGAACGCGAAGAATGCATGACAAACTACGAACCAAATGAGCAGGGATATTGGGGGGATTACGGGGGGCGTTATGTGCCGGAGACTCTGGTCGCGCCGATCGATGAGCTGACCGAGGCGTATTACACGTATCGCGACGATGCGGGATTTCGGGCGGAGATCGATGGGCTGCTGAAGGATTTTGTCGGACGTCCGAGCCCGTTATATTTCGCCGAACGACTGACACAACAACTCGGCGGGGCGAAGATCTATCTGAAGCGTGAAGACCTGAATCACACCGGCGCACACAAGATAAACAACTGCGTCGGACAGATCCTGCTCGCCCGCCGGATGGGTAAGAAACGCATAATCGCCGAGACCGGTGCGGGACAACACGGAGTGGCCACCGCAACCGTTTGCGCCCATTTCGGACTCGAATGCGTCGTCTACATGGGCACGGAAGATATGCGGCGGCAGGAGTTGAATGTCTTTCGCATGCGCCTAATGGGTACCGAGGTTCGAGGGGTTGAGTCGGGTTCAAAGACCCTCAAGGATGCGATCAACGAGGCGCTTCGCGATTGGGTAACAAACGTTGATTCGACGTACTACCTTCTCGGCTCCGCTCTAGGCCCGCATCCGTATCCGCTGATGGTTCGTGATTTTCAATCGATAATCGGCCGCGAAGCGCGAGCACAGATCATGGAAAAAGAAGGACGACTTCCCGATCTGGTGATGGCCTGCGTCGGCGGCGGATCGAATGCGATCGGGCTGTTCCACGATTTTCTCAATGACGACTCGGTAAAGATGATCGGCGTAGAGGCCGGCGGCCGCAGCATGGATCTCGGCGAACACGCCGCTAGATTTGCGGGCGCTTCAGCGGTCGGGATCTTGCAAGGAACCAAGAGCTACCTTCTACAGGACGAGCACGGTCAGATCGGCTCTACTCACTCCGTTTCAGCAGGGCTTGACTATGCCTCGGTCGGACCGGAACACGCATTCCTGCACGATCGCGAGCGCGTTAGCTACACGTCCGCCAGCGATGAGGAAGCTCTCGCGGCGTTTCAACTTCTATCCGAAACCGAAGGCATCATTCCCGCACTGGAGACTGCACACGCGATCGCTCAGGTCGTGAAGACCGCTCCGGAGATGGCGAAGGATTCGATCATAGTTGTGAATCTTTCCGGCCGCGGCGACAAAGATGTGCATACGGTAGCGGAGCTATTGAGGAGTAAAGCATGAGTCGGATCGAGGCATCATTCCAAACCCTTCGCAAGTCCGGCCGGCGCGGATTTGTCCCCTTCGTTTCCGCGGGCGATCCGAACCTCGCGACATCGAAAGAGATCGTCCTTGCGCTCGCTCAAAATGGAGCGGACATAATAGAACTCGGCGTCCCATTTACTGATCCAATGGCGGATGGGCCGACGATCCAGGCCTCGTCGCAGCGAGCGTTGAATAACGGCACGACTCTCGCGGATATTCTGCAGATGGTTCGCGATCTGCGGCGCGAGATCGAAACGCCGATAGTACTTTTTAGTTATCTCAATCCGCTTTATCGATATGGTTTCGAGAAGCTTGCGGCGGATGCTGCGGACGCCGGAGTTGACGGCGTGCTCGTGACCGATGCCGTTGACGAGGCTGCGTTTGTTATCTCGTCGGTTCTCGACGGGCACAGCCTGGATCTGATCTCTCTAGTTGCTCCCACGACAAGCGATGAAAGGCTGGAGCGGATCGCAGCGAACGGGACCGGATTCATTTATGCCGTGTCGCGCTCGGGTGTTACGGGCGCTCAGGCGGAGTCGAGCTCCTCGGCAGAGAACCTCGTGCGGCGCGTTAGAAAGTTTACCGGTCTTCCCGTCGCGGTCGGCTTCGGCATTTCGACTCGGCAGCAGGTGGAGGATGTTTGGAAATACGCCGACGCGGCTGTCGTGGGTTCCGCGATCGTCGCCGAGGTCGAACGCTCACTTGCCGAAGGGAACACCGTGGAGCGGGTGACAGGCTTCGTCCGCGGCCTTCTGCCCACGGTTGCAAACTTGGCAACGGAAATCTAAGGTTGGAATTCGAGGGTCCTCCACAATGGATGCCCTGCACGCTTAAGCCCTTGCCTGCGGGCTTCTGATACAGAATATTTATGCTTATCGTAATGAAACCCGACGCCACCGAGGCTGATATCTCCCGGGTGATCGGCGTCATCGAACATCTCGGCTATCGCGGACACGCGATGCCGGGCGAGAGCCGTACCGCGATCGGCGTTACCGGTAATAAAGGTGCCGTTGACCCGACCCACTTTGAAAATCTGCCCGGCGTTGCTGATGCCATTCGCGTCACGAAGCCATACAAGCTGATCTCAAACGATCTTCGTCCCGGGAGATCTTCGATCAAGGTCGGTAACGCGTTCATTGGTGACGGATCCCTGGCGATGATTGCCGGTCCATGTGCGGTCGAGTCGGTAGATCAGGTATTCAAGGTTGCGGAGATCGTTGCGGCGAGCGGGGCAAAGTTCTTTCGCGGCGGTGCTTTCAAACCGAGGACATCTCCGTACGCATTTCAAGGTAAGGGCGAAGATGGATTGAAGATCCTGGCCGAGGTGCGAGATCAGTTCGGTCTGAACATCGTGACCGAGGCGATGGACGAACGTGGGGTTGATCTCGTCGTAAAATATGGCGATTGCATACAAATCGGCGCCCGCAATATGCAGAACTACTCGCTGCTGAAATACGTCGGGCAAACAAAGACGCCGGTGCTTCTAAAACGAGGCCTATCGGCGACTCTGGACGAACTCCTTCTCGCGGCCGAATACATCATGTCCGAGGGAAACTACGACGTGATCCTTTGCGAACGCGGTATCCGCACATTTGCCGACCACGCCCGCAATACGCTGGACATCTCGATCGTACCCGCGATCCGCCGACTTTCACATCTGCCGATCATCATCGATCCTTCACACGCATCCGGCCATAATTATATGGTCGAACCGCTCGCACGTGCCGGGGTCGCCGTCGGTGCAGATGGACTCATCATCGAGGTTCATCCGTGTCCTCAGGAAGCACTGTGCGATGGTGCCCAGGCGTTGACCCCGGAGCAATACGTCGGACTTAATTCACAATTGGCGACTCTACATGATGCCCTGAATGTGAGACCCGGGGCGGTCGAGATGTCCGAAGCCTTGGCCTAGAAAAAGAAAGATCCGCGATCGTTCCCGAGACGACCGCGGATCTGTTTTACGTTCGACGCCTTTTGCCTATCTCGCCAAACGATGCTTCAGTATACCATAGATCTGGACGTTGCAACATATAATCGCTGCAACAATTAGCAGTGTCATCGGGACGAATCGAACAGCATCCGGGAGGACCGTCCCGATCGCCTGTCCAAGCATCAACCCGAATGTGATCCCGACCGCTCCGACCACGATCCTTCCGACCAGCCACCGCGAGAAATCCTGATGATCTCCCGTGAAGGGCAAAAAATAAGGCACCACGAGAAAGACAACCAACGTCGCAACCTGCAATACAGTCGCAACGCTCATAGTAAGGCTAACCAAGCCGAGATCCATGGCCAAGAAGAACAACACAAAAGTCGTATCCAAGGTAAATGGGATCGCGGATTCGTTCGACTTCTCGCTCGCAGCGATGAGAAGGGTCGGCTCGGCGAACATCGCCCGAGTGCTGATGTTTTGCATTTTAAGACCTCGCGTAAAAATTCTGGCTACTTTCGCTTCTTCGGCGTGCTTCCGCTGAACTGCTTATACGCAACGCGGAAAAGCTCTGAAAGGGCGTTCGCCGTCTCTGGCGAAAGGTTCTTGTCAGCGCGGAGATGAGCCTCGACGATCTCAGGCGTCGCTTCATGCGGATAGTAGATCACGGGTTCGACATCTGACGTCGCCGAGGACTGTTTGTTCATGATCCGGTCCATCGGCATATCCAGCCAGCCGGTCAGGCGTGCGATGTTGTCGGCGTCGGGCTTTCCGGTGCCGTTCTCGATGCGCGAAAGTGTCGAAGCCGAAACTCCTGTCACATCCGCGACATCTCTAAGGCTCAGGCCGAGTTCTTCACGACGGCGTTTGATCGCCGATCCTAATTCCTGCGTTTTGACGTAATTGTCGTTCTTAAATGCCATTTTTCCTCCGATTTAGCTAAGTGTCATACTGCACTTACCATCTCATGGCTAAAACATAGCACAGGAAAGTTTTGAATGCAACACCTAATTTCATACTTGCAACAAATAAAAGAATGCAGTACACTGTTGCATGGATGGGATACTTGCAGCCGTCCATATTGCTGAGCGGCCCGCCTGAAAGGCCGCGAACAGGGCTAATCGGCCGAACCGATCTCGGAGATTCAGGAACGAGATAAATATCATCGGGACGATCGCAACAGCCGGAATGAAATTAGGAGACATAGACATGAAGGCGCTAAACGAAGTGAAAACACAGCAGGTACTATCGGAAGAATTTTCAGTGGAGAGCACTAACGTTCTCGACTTCGCTTCAACTCTCAAGGAACTGCGTAAGAACGTTGCTCCAGAGCTGATCCGCCATCGCGAGGCTTCGGGTCAAGAGAGCGTGCGAACGGTCGATTACGTCGAATGGCACACGATCGCGGACCTGCTCGATCAGGCCGCTCCGAACTGGGCACACTCTGTAAAGGATATTCGAACGATCGGCGACTTCGTCGTTGTAACGGTCGGGATAACTATCGACGGTGTCACCCGCGAAGGGGTCGGAACCGGCTCGGCTCGAAGCGAGACCGGGATCAAGAAAGCTGAACACGACGCCCTCAAGCGGGCGGCGGTAAAGTTCGGCCTTGCACGTGACCTATATAAGCGCAGCGCCGATGCGATCGATCACGAGCCCTCCCGTTCTGTATTCCCCGCGGATCCCGTCGCCAAGACTCTTGCAGAAATGGTAACAACGAAGCAGCTCGGAATGATCCGTGTCGTTGCACGGGAAGCCGCGATAGATGCGGACAAGGAATGTCTTCAGATGTTGAATTGTCGAGTCTCCGAACTCTCGCGGCGTGCCGCATCTGCATTGATCGACCATCTTCGTGAGCTGAAGCCGCAGGAACTTCCGCTCAGAAAGGCCGGCTAAAAAGCTCACCAAGCGAAGTTTTGAGTTGTGGTACCCGTCGCGGCTGAGCTGTCTCGGCCTGCAGATCTCCCACCCACAGCTCAAAACTCCCCGCCCTTCTTCAAATATTCGATCCTCACTGCAACTTTTCGGTCTCCGAATTCGCTTTCAGAGTATAATTACGACCAATCAGGACGTCTAACATCAAGTTGACCTTGTGGTAACTAATGAGTATACCCATCAAATTTCAGCAGCTTGTCGGTGATTGGAAAGGTAGAAACAGGCTTCACCTAGGAGATTGGGGGTCGACGCCGCTGCACGAATCCGCCGGCACCGCCACGGTACAGGAGCGAAATCGAGGACAGTTTTTGGAGATCGCCTATTCCTGGGAATACGACGGGAAACCGCAGGAGGGGGTGTTCATCCTTGGCGGTGACAATAAGACACATGCGGTCAAGGCATTTTGGACGGATTCGTGGCACTTGGCTCACCAGGTGATGTTGTGTGAGGGCAAGGAATCGGCAGACGGTTCCATATCGGTTACCGGATCCTATAAAGTCGACGGCCACCCGGACTGGGGATGGCGCACGGCGATAACGCCTGCTGGAGCCGGTTTTGAGTACAAAATGTTCAACGTCTCTCCTGAGGGCGAAGAAACGATCGCCGTCGAGATGCAGATGGAGCGAACGTGAACACAATTTAGAATAGTGAAATTTAGGTTTGCGCTTAAAACCCTTGTCCTTATCCTCCCGCTCTCCCTCTCGGTCTACGCCCAATTTACCCAGACTGCATACTCACAATCCGGTGCGGTCGCCGATACGCAGGAGATCCGAAAAGCGATCAGCGAGATCGAGCGGGCATTTGTCGCTCGGGACCCGGAGCCCTTCGACCGGCTTTATATGGATGGATATGTCAACGTTCGCGACAAGCCGATATTCAACTATCGCGACCAGCTAAGCGCGATGATCAAATGGGATTCGGCTGCTCAAAAGACAGGCAAGAAGCTCGATCTTGAGACGCTTTCATACGACAGTGACCTTCCGTCCGTTCAGGTTTTTGGCGACGTTGCCGTGGTCAATATCCTCAAAAGAAATCTGTGGCGGTATCGTGGAGACAGGTGTCTGACCCAATATCAGACAACGGAACTTTGGATAAGATCGCAGGCCGGATGGAAGATCGCGGCCGCTCATATGTCCACCATTCAATGCGAACAGAATCCGGGGCAGCCGTCCCATCCTGCCCTCGCCGAGATCCGTCCGATCGCAAAGCCTGTGAAGTTCATTTCCGTTGCGGCCGAAACGGAACTTCGCGAGTTGCTTAGCACGCTCAACGACGCCGGAATGAAAAGCGATACTAATGCGGATGCATTCGCCCCGGAATACGTGTTTACCGCGACCAACGCTTCGGTGTCTAAGGATAGGCAAGGACTTCTGGAGGCCCTGAAGATCCCGACGATGAGAAATCGAGAGCGGTATCGAGATGATGAGGTCTTTCTTAGCTTCGGTCCCGCGGCGATCTATCTCTTCAGAATCCGGTCGTTTCCAAAAGCAGGCCAGACAACCCCTCCGCCGCCGATAGTATTTTCAGTCATGTTCGCGAGGACGGGTTCCGATTGGCGCATTGTGGCAGCACACGCCTCTGAACTTACTGACTGAAGCAACTAAGTTCTAGTTCCCGAGAAAGCCAGCGGGTCCGGCACGATCGGAACGGTTATTGAACCGCTCATCGAATCGGTACCTGTCACCTTCCCGCCGATCGAAAGCTCCAGCGATTGACCTTGAAGGTCAGTGATCGCAGTAGCGGAGAACTTGCTTCCGGTGATCAAACCCTGCCGGATCTCGCCCTCACCGAGCATGGTAACCACGGTCCCAGTTATCGATGTTCCATCCTGCGCGATCGTCAATGTAACCGGAACCGGTTGACCTTGGAAATCCAGCGACAGTTCCCAAACCCCGGCGATATCGGCATCGGCTTCGTCCGAAGCCTCGTCGTAAACAGACAGATCTTTGGGCTGGCCTTCGGTATCGAACACCTCGATCTTGGAAGCGTATTCACGTACCTGAGGAAGAATCTCACCGGCGTCTCCGACGATAACGATCGCAAGTGCGTCGGGATGAAGGTGCTCCTGTGCAACTCGTTGCACCTCATCCGCTGTGACCGCAGCCACATTGTCGCGGTAAGACTGGAGATAATCAGCAGGTAATCCGTAGATCTGCTGATTGAGGATGAGCCCCGTCATCCCTTCCTGAGTTTCAGCTCTCAGCGGAAATACGCCCGTCAAATAATTCTTCGCGTCATCGAGTTCCTCATCTCCTACGCGTTCGTCCCGAATGCGGTTTAGCTCGTAGAAGAACTCCTTGATCGAATCGCCGGTGACGGACGTGCGGACCTCTGCGCTAGCTTCGATGTCGCCGGCCAGCCGCTTCATATCCATTCGCGTATAGGCCCCATATGTGTACCCCTTCTCTTCACGAAGGTTCATGAAGACCCGCGAAGACGCCCCGGCTCCGAGAACCTGATTCATAACGATCAGCGGGAAGTAATCGGGGTGCGAGCGCTTGACACCCGGATTTGCCAATACAATATTCGACTGCGCGGATCCCGGCCGATCCACTATCGTGAGAGTTCGCTCGGTCCTTACGGGAAGTTCAGGATCCTCGACCGACGGGAGCTCGCCCCGTTCCCACCCAGCGAAATGGCCTTCGAGTTTCTTGAGCAGCTCATCGCGATCCACGTTTCCAACGATCACTAAGACCGCGTTGTTAGGAATGATCCGGGAGCCGTGCAGTCTCACCAGGCCCTCGCGAGTCAGCTTCTCAATATCGGCTGCCTTTGGTGCGATCGTGGCATAAGGATGCGGACCGTAAAGGATTCGCGAAGTTTGCTCGTTCGCAAGGAAGTTCGGCTGCGAGCGCTGGTACTTCAGATTCTCAACAGTGTTGCGACGATAAAGATCGAGTTCCTCCTCGGGAAAAGTAGGCTGGAAAACGACCTCGGCTATCAGGTCGAGAATGTCAGCACTGTACATCGACAGAGTCGATGCCGAAACGATCGTGAAATCGTCGGAAGCCGAAACACTCAGGGCTGCTCCAAGACGCTCAATCTTCTCCGCGAGTTCCCTACTTGAATAGTCCACCGTGCCTTCCGTCATCATCGCGACCATCGCCGACGTCAGACCGGTTTGATCTTTGGGATCATGTGAGTCGCCGGAGAAGAAGGCCAGCCTGAAACTAACGAGCGGAAGCCGTTCATTATCAAAGATAACGACTTTGAGGCCGTTGGGCAGCGTAGTCTCAAAAGCCGCCGGGATCTGGAATGGTACAGGAGGAAGAGGCGCGGGTGCTGT
>JAQSDP010000471.1 GCA_029945985.1 bacterium
GCCAACGCCAGCTTCCGCCTCGAATGCGTCTCCGTCCCAGAACACCGCTACCGCGAATTGGCCGAAGCCATCATCCCGGCCCACCCGGCGTTCGACTCCGATATTTGCGACTCTCTTCCTCGCGCCTCCGACCCGCGGCGGAAGTGGTATACGATCGGTGGCGCTGCAACCCGGTGCCGAGTTCCTTCAGCTTGCGATGCAGACCGAGGCTGAGTCGTCCGGACGATTTATCGTAGAGATCGGTGACCCATCTGGCAGCACGGACTGGAGATCGCAAGTGATCCGGGGACGTTCAGACAATGGGCGGACGACCATCTCAGTTCGGGTCCCCGCCGCCAGCCTGAAAAAAGGTATGCGGGGAGTGCGCCTGCTCGATGCGGGTGCCGGATCAGAGATTCTCGACGAGCACGTCGTCAGAATCGAGCGTTAAAGACTAGACTCTATCTGAAATGTTTTTGAGGATCGGACCTTATATACTCGAAGTGCTTCATCTGAAGCTTCAAACGGAGACATGGTAAATGAAACACGGAAATAAGCTGAACGCGATCGCCTCAATGATCGCCCTCGCTGCATTGTCGCTCGGCTGCGGCTCATTGATGTCCGGGTCAAAGCAGGCTGGGGGAGCTAATAACGCGACCAACGCTGCGCCGCAGCCGGTCAACTCGGCCACGAACTCAACTGCTAACACTGCCACCACGTCCGCCAAGGTGGAGAAGGCCGACTTTACTGTTACATCAGAGGAACTCGATAAAGAGTTTCACAAGGAAGGCGTTACCAGTGAAGATCTTGAAAAATACGAAAACAAGAATATCGCCGTAACGGGCCGGGTGTCGACGCTGGTGATGGAAAAGAAAGGCACCGTCCAACCATGGGTGACGCTATATGCGCCGGGCGTGCTTCGAGGTGTGAGCTGTTATTTTGACGACGAGGACGTTGATCAGATGAAGCGGTTGAAAGAGGACAAGATGGCGAAGGTTCAGGGCTTTATGGACGACTTCATTGTTCCGAAGATCTCGCCTCGACTTGAGCATTGCCAGGTGATCGAGCCCGCTTCGTGACACGAACGTTTTTGTCAGCGGATCAAAGAAAAATATGTTGGAGGCACATGGAAAATGTCTGGCTCGGATTGACGGTTTTGACGGTGGTATTTCTTGCTTCGATCTACCTTATTTCAAAAGGCATCGAAACAGTCGTTAGAGGTATTAAGTCGTCTAATCCGAATCGGAACCTGGACCTCCTTGTCGGCTTCCTGATGCTCATACCCGGCATACTCGCTGGAGGTTTCGGATAATTCTGGCTGCTCCCCAGACTCGAGATCTGATACGACCCGCATTATTTACGACACAAGATAAGGAAGGGCCGATGATCGGCCCTTCAGTGATTTAGATAGTTCTAATTCATCCCAAGACTCTTCACCAGGAATCCGTAAATATCGGTTTGCTCTTCTATCTGCTTCGTTGTCGGCTTTCCCGCACCGTGCCCCGCTTTTGTTTCAATGCGGATCAAGATCGGAGCCTTGCCGCCCTGAGCTTCCTGCAACGCCGCCGCGTACTTGAAACTATGAGCAGGGAAGACCCGATCATCGGTATCGGCGGTCGTCACCATAGTCGCCGGATAGTTCGCACCGGCCTTTACGTTGTGTAAAGGCGAGTACGCATATAGCACCTTGAAGTCCGAGGGATCTTTGGGATCACCGTAATCCGACTTCCATGCCGCACCGACTGTGAATTCCGTGAACCGCACCATATCCATTACTCCGACAGCCGGCAGCGCCGCGCCGAAAAGATCTGGCCGCTGATTCAGCACCGCTCCAACAAGCAATCCGCCGTTCGAACCGCCCTGGATCGCGAGCTTTTTGTTCGATGTGTACTTGTTTGCGATCAGCCATTCACCCGCCCCGATGAAGTCGTCAAAGGTGTTCTGCTTCTTTAACCGGGCACCGTTCGCCCACCACGACTTGCCGTATTCTGCGCCACCGCGGATATTTGCAACGGCATAAACCCCGCCCATCTCGAGCCACGGCAGCCGCGCTACCGAGAAACCCGGAGTCATCGAGATATTGAAACCACCATAGCCATATAGCAGCGTGGGATTGTTCCCGTCGAGTTTAATGCCTTTTTTGTGGACGATGAACATCGGCACCTTTGTACCGTCCTTGCTCGCGTAGAAGACCTGTTTTACCTCGAACGCATTCGGATCGAACTTCACCTTCGCCTGACGAAACAGGGTGCTCTTGCCGGTCTTCATATCGTAGCGATAGATCGATGGCGGAGCGTTGTAGCTCGAATAGGAATAGAAGGTTTCCGTATCCTTCTGGCGCCCGCCGAATCCGCCGGCCGAACCGATCCCCGGAAGCTGAACGTCTCGGACGTGTTTGCCGTCTTTGTCGTAGATCTTTATCTGCGTGTAGGCGTCCTTAAGATAGTTCGTCACGAACTGATCGTTGATCATCTGCACGCCGTTCAGCGTTTCCGCAGCTTGCGGAACGACCTCTTTCCAGACCCGCTCCCGGGCGAGTACGTTCACACTGACAAGCTTGCCCCGTTCCGCATCCTTATCCGTGCGGAAATAAAAAATGGGTCCGTCATTGCCCACCAGGGACCAACTGTTACTGCGGTCATTTACCAACGGTACGATCGGAGAATCCGGGTTCGAAAGGTCCTTGAAGTGGATCTCGTTCATTCGTTGGGTGCCTTTCGCGACGCTGATGACCAGCCACTTGCCGTCTTCCGTCACGCCGCCGCCCATGAAGAGTTCGCCGTCTTCCGGACGCTCATAGATCAGCTTGTCTTCGCTCTGCGAAGCGCCGAGTTTATGGAAGTAGAGCTTTTGGAATCTGTTCGCCCCTTTCAGCTCGGCTCCTTCGGACGCATCGGGGAAGCGGCTATAGAAGAAACCGGAGTTGTCCTTGAGCCACGAGACGCCGCCCTGCCGATTTGGCCGCAGGGTGTCCTTTAGATATTCGCCCGTTTCGAGATTTTTGAACTTCCATTCGGTGCGGTCTGATCCTGATTTGGCGATGCCGTATCCCCAGATCTTTCCGTCATCGGTAAACGAAGATCCGCTCAACGCCACCGTGCCATCTGTTGAAAGTTTGTTCGGATCAAAGAAAACTTCGCCTGGATCGTCGATCGACTTTGCGCGATACAGCACGCTTTGATTCTGAAGCCCGTCGTTCTTGGAATAGAGGTAAAACCCATCCGCGATCTTCGACGGCGCACCGAAGCGTTCGTAGTTCCAGAGTTCGGTAAGCCGTGCCTTGATCTTTTCGCGTTCCGGAATGGTTGCGAGATACGCATCCGTGATCCTATTCTGCTGTTCGATCCAACTCTGCGTGTCGGCGGAGGCCGTATCCTCCATCCACCGATACGGATCGGAAACCTTCACACCATGATAATCGTCGACTTGATCGACCTTTTTCGCCTTCGGATATCCCGCACTATTCTGAGCAGGGATCGAGGCTGTAATGAAAGAGACGAATACTAGAGACAGAAGTAGCTTTCTGAACATTGGAAACCTAGACCTCACAAGTGGAATTCTTGAATAAAGTATAGGTTCTCAAACCCCTATGTGCCACCTCTCAGAATAGATTCAGACAGATCGAATATCCGTTGCGGTGCAGGAGAGACGTGCCCAGCTTCTTATTTAAAATGCGGTGCAGCGTGCGCGGTTGTGCCTTGCCCCCGGACCGATCACGGTCGCATGAGCCGGAGCTTCGACGGGCACGTCTGCCGTGCCTATAGCTGGGCGAAACGCCGCCCTCGAAGAGCTCTAGAAAACGGGCAGATGGGCGTCGTACGTATCTGAGATGTGTTGTTCGTATTCAGCCAGCGGTGCATCGGGGAGCCACGAAGGACGCTGGTAAAGAAGTTTCTCGGTCTCTTCGCGGCCTTTGGGTTTGGCCATCAGGTAGCCCTGGCCGAAGTCGCAGCCAAGGTTCTGGAGAACGTGGAGCTGCGATTCCGTCTCTATCCCTTCTGCGACTACTCGCATTCTAAGGTTCTTGGCAAGCGAGATGATCGTCTGAAGGATCTCGGAATTCTCACCGCTCTCTCCCACACTCGACACGAACGAGCGGTCGATCTTAAGGGTGTCGAAGGGCAGTTTGTGGAGATGGCTGAGGCTGGAATATCCGGTGCCGAAATCATCAATGCTGAGCTGAACGCCGAGTGTTTTAAGACTCTTCAGCATATTCACCGTATGCTCGGGATTCTCCATCGCCGCGCTCTCAGTGATCTCGAGCTTTAAGGATGACGGATCGATATGGGTTATATCGATCGCGCGTTGGACATCATCGATCAGATCGTTATTGCCGAGATGTTTGCCGGAGATGTTGATGCTTACCATCAGCGACCGATAGTCAGGTGCCATTGCCTGCCACTTGGTTATCTGGCGACAAGCTTCGGCGAGGATCCATACCGTTATGGGCTTGATCAGGCCCGAGTCCTCGGCTATTGGGATGAACTTCGTGGGCGGTATCATTCCAAGGTCGCTGTGATACCACCGCAGCAATGCTTCGAATCCAACGATCCGGCCGTCCGATAAAGAAATGATCGGCTGGTAGTGAAGGGCCAACTCGTTTCTATCGATCGCGTACCGAAGGTCCATCTCGAGCCGCACGCGTTCGAGGAACCGTTCGCGAAGTTCCTTTGTAAATACTGCGAGGCCATTGCCTTTTTCCTTGGCATAATGCATCGCAATATCCGCATCACGGAGGATCTCCTCCGGCGTATCGTATTCCACGTCGCACGGCGCGATACCGATATTGATGTCGACCGTAATGCTGTTGCCGCTCAAGCTGAATGGCTGGGTAATATTCTGATAAATACGCCGTGCGACCTTCTCCGCCTTAGAAGTCGAACCAAGCCCGCGTAGGATGATCGCAAATTCGTCTCCCCCGATGCGGGCGACCGTGTCCTTAACGTCCAGCATCCGCACGAAACGTTTGGCGGCGATAGTCAAAACCTTGTCGCCGATCGTGTGACCGAGCGTGTCGTTAATGTTTTTGAAGCTGCGGATGTCGAGAAAGAGGACTTGAAACTCCTTTGACGGATCGACCTTGTATTCTGCGATCAGACGACGAAGCACGTCACCAAAGTTCTTGCGGTTGGCAAGGCCGGTCAGTGAATCGTGCATCGCCGCGTGGGCAAAATCCCGTTCGCTCTTACGCAAAGCCTTGTTCGCCTGTTCTTCTTTTGAGAGGGCAATCGTCAATTGACCCGCGAACTCCTCGGCCTCTACACGCCGCGTACGCTCTGTCTCCGCCTTTTGCCGCTCCGCTTCCTCTACCTGGTCGAACGCGGAATTAATGTCGCCGATCGACTGTCGATAGCTCAAATATAGGATCCCGATTCCGCCTCCCGCGACCAGCATTACCACCGGATCAGCGTACGTCGTCAGCTTGTATACGACGCCCGCAAGTCCCGCGCCGGTGATCTGTGACATAGCGGTGGAAAGGCATTCCTTTTTCCAGATCTGCCAGAGCGTGTCGGCGTCACTCTTGATCCGACGATATACGGAGACAAGTAGCGACGAGGCGAGAAAATGGGCGATTGAGATCACGCCGAGAGCAGTTATCAAGCTTCGCGTATCCGTTAGCGTTCCGTGCTGGCCGATCCCCCAGGTAACGAGATAATAGATGGCAAACGCAAAGGCCGTGACAAGGGCTCCGAGCGAGGAATTGAATAGTAGGACCCATTTCCCGGTGAGATTGCTGTTTCGTTTGAGGTAGATGCAGTTTGCAAGCGTCTCGGCGAACGCGACAACGATCGCCATTTCGCCGCCATAGACTAGAAATGTGAAGAATACGACCGAGTCCGAAAAGCTTATGTAGAGTTCAGAACGCGGCAGAGTAAGCGTCATCCGCGGTGCGACGAAGACCGCAAATAAGAGCACGCCGAAGAGGCCCAACGTAAGCGTACCCGCGGGAATGGTCACGAGCGCGAACAACAGGCACGCCATTCCGAGCATGATGATTCCAAATTTATATTGCTCGGTGGACTGGAACCTGAGCATATCCGCGAGTCGGTGGGTTGTCTGCATTAGAAGGGCGATCAGGTGCGTGGAGAGCAAAGCCGAGGAAAGTCTAACATTATTTAACAACGAAATACACTATTTTTTCGCTACGTATTTGGTCGAAATGGGATACTTTGTATCCAAAAAGGGATGGATATTAAATATCCACGAAGATAAGTCCTGCTTTAACAACAGTTAGGGGCGGCCTCACCACGGCTGGCTACTGTGTATCCAGTAGTTCGCGTGCATTTTCAAGACAGGCTGAAGCCTTATTGTGAGACGTAAAGTATAGCAGGTGTTGGACTTATCAATATTTTCGAACTCCAGAAATTTCTTGGCATGAGTATTGAAATAGAAGGGACAGCAGGAAGCGACAGGCTTCCAATCAACCCTGAAGAAACTGGAGATGACGACAATGACTAAACTTAGAGGCTACATCCCGACCATGCTCATGCTGGTAACCCTTATGTTCGGAGCGACCGCTGCAAACGCGGGTATCATCGTAGGCGGACGCACCGATGGTGCAACGTCGTCGACGGACACGAATCCGTGCGAGGAAAAGACCGATCCGCTTAGCAGCGTGCTTGACTTTGTGAAGGCGGGCATCATCGTAGGTGGCCGAATGGGTATAATCGTCGGCGGCCGCATGGGCATCATCGTCGGCGGCAGAACCTCGGACTCGCAGGACACCTGCGGCATCATCGTCGGCGGACGCACGGGCATCATCGTCGGCGGCTGAGATCAAATTTCTTAAAACGAAACCACTTGTAACCACAAGCAACCCACACCGTTCCGCAGCCTCTTCGAGTGATCGAAGAGGCTGTTGTTATTTTGTCGCGACTGTCTTTCCAGGCGAGAGTTTGCGGAGGTTTTCGACGGACGTTGGCAGCACTTCGAGGAGGCGTTCGATGTCGGCGGCGGTATTGGTGCGGCCAAGGGAGAAACGGATGGCTCCCCGGGCCCGGTCTTCATCATCATCTCCAGCGGCTGACGAGAGCGTTTGCGAGCCAAGTGCTCGGATGACGGGTGACGGTTCGAGCGTGCCGGACGAGCAGGCTGAGCCGGTTGAGACGGCGATGCCCTGCATATCGAGGTTGATGAGCAGGCCCTCGCCCTCGACGGAGCGGAAAGAGATATTCGAGATGTTCGGCAGTCGCCGATCACGGTCGCCGTTGAAGACGATGTCAGGGATCATTTCGCCGACGCGCGATTCCAGACCGTCGCGGAGCTTCCGGAGATCGCTAGATTCTGTCGCCATCTGCTCGGCGGCTAGCTCGCACGCTCTTCCGAATGCAACGATGTTCGGTACCGATTCGGTGCCGCCGCGGCGATCGCGTTCCTGATGCCCCCCGATATTTTGCGGATGCAGCCGCACGCCGCGTCGGATGTACAACGCCCCTACGCCTTTCGGAGCATAAAGCTTATGTGCCGATATCGACAGCAGGTCGCACCCGATCTCTTCGACATTGATCGGCACCTTTCCCGCAGCCTGAACGGCGTCGGTGTGAAACCATATCTTCCGTCCGTCAGCCCGCAGGTCTTTGACGAACTTTCCGATCTCTTCAACAGGCTGAAGCGTCCCGATCTCATTATTCGCCGTCATTATTGAGATCAGTACCGTATCGTCAGTGATCGCGGCTTTTAGATCTTCGAGCCGTACAATTCCGTCTTCGTAAACCGGAAGGAGCGTAACGCGGTATCCATGTTTTTCGAGATCGTCACAGACGTTCGCGACGGCCGAGTGTTCGATCGCGGAGGTAATGATGTGCGAGTTCGGAGGGGAGTTATCCAGAATCCCCTTGATCGCAAGGTTGTTGGACTCGGTCCCACCGGAGGTGAAGACGATCTCGTTCGGCCGCGACCCGATTAGATGGGCGACCTGATGCCGGGCTTTATCGACTGCCGACTTCGCCTGCTGGCCAAAATAATGAATGCTCGACGCGTTGCCAAACTGTTCCGTCAAATACGGCATCATCGCCTCGACTACCCGCGGATCGACCGGAGTCGTAGCACTGTTGTCGAGATATATTCGGCGAAACATGAAACCATCTTAACGCAGCAAATAAAAAAGCGGGACTCGATGATGAGTCCCGCCGGATTGGTCTATCGCAAATAGTTGATCAGTGGTCGAATCTGTGGTCGCAACCTTGACAGCGCTCGGCGAATTCCTCAGTCCAGAGAACATGGCGGACCGTGAAGTTGCCGCTGCCGTGATCTACAACATACGTGGAGACGCGACCGTTAGCGGACTGACGCACAAGCGCCCCCCATTTATACTTTGCATCCGGATCGTCGAAGGGGTTCAAGCCCGTGATGGCGAAGCCGAGCGTGGTCGTACTGTCGAGGTGGGTGTAAATGGTCTCGAGTTGAGCAAAGTCGTGAGCGTTCGGATCCGGATTGCCAAGATCGTTTGAGTAATCCATGCAGGTACCTAAATCAGCACCGGACTCGTCCTGGTGGCCAAGACCAAAACCATGGCCGATCTCCTGGCACATCACGTGTTGTTTGTTGGTGGCGGAATAACCCGAGGCTAGATACGAGTCATTCATCTTGCTCGTCGCCTGAGTGATATGTACACCACCGCTGATGTTGATCGAAGCGAGTCCTAGCCAGCCGTTGTATCCATATGTAGCATTGCATGAACGGATCTTACCGGCGACCATCGGGCATCGTTTGCGAATTCTTTGGGCGTCGTCGCCCGCCTCGGTTACTACGTTCATTACGCGGGACGAGTCCCAGTCAGAGACCGCGGCGCCGAGAAAAGAATTCCAGTCAGAGGTGTTGCTGTCAACGACCTTAACGGTAAACGGATTCGCCGTGCGCGCCCAGTGGTAGTTTCCCCATGCATGCTCGGCTAGTGCCATTTGCGAAAGTGAGAGGGTAATGAGAGCGACCATAACAAGAGAGGCCACTCCCGAAGTGAATCTGCGGTTCATCTGAGTCTCCTTACGTTGTGAGATATGCAATGATCGAATCCTAGAAGAATTTCGGTAACGATAATGCCGCTTGTATGATTTTCAATGCGGGGGCTGCAGTTGAAATTTACAAAACTTTACAATCAAAATTGGTAATAGTCAATATTAGTAAAACCGATTATTTGCTTGGATGGATTGTCCAAATTCTAGCCGCCTCCGGCGGACCGGATGTTGTGCATGAAAGCAAAAGAAAAAGACAGGAAGCGAACCTCCTGTCCTTTTGACTTCTAGCGGTGCAGGTCTATTTTCCGAGTCGGTATGAGGCCCACTGAGCGTCCATGCGTCCGTTTTGGCCCGAACTAAACTGGTTCATGCATGCATCGTCCGTGTAGTCCATAAAATTAAGTATTGGATCCAGCCCCGGATATCTCTTTCCCGCACAACTGTCGCGGCCCGTGGGGCAGCCATACGCGGCAGAGCGTTCAGCTGGTGTATCAGTTACGTAATCTCCGTTTCCGCTACAACCGCCCTGAAACGTGTGGTACAAGCCCATCCAGTGTCCGACCTCGTGCGTTGCGGTATCTCCTAGGTTATAGGGAGTTGCTGAACCACCCGGGAGACTTGAGAACAGGATTACTACACCGTCTTTCGACGGCTGGCTTGCATAGCTCGACGGGAAAGTCGCCCACCCGAGTAGTCCGCCGCCCATGTTGTTGTAGTAAATGTTAAGGTCGTCGGCGCTTCCTTGACGAAGAGCGGACTTCATTTGTGTCTCAGCCGTTGTTCCGTACCCCGCCGTATACCAGGAGCTGTTATTCGTGTAGTCGGTCGCTGCGACAGCGAACGAATATCCGATAGAAGAATACGCGGCATTCAACACATTGATTTGATCGGTCATCATCTTTGCATCCGGACCGCCGTTGCCTGACGAATCGCGAATTACATGCACGTACGTATTGATCGTCGTGGTTCCGGCCGCTTCCGCGCTCAGTCCAAGCTTGCCGAGTGCGGACTTGCGAAAGTTGAAATCGGCCTCCATCGACTTTCGTTCCGTTTCAGATGGGTTGATCGGACAAAATCGTACGATTTTGTCATTCTTACCTTGATTTGAGAATTGGCCGAACGCGCTCGCGCTTAAGACGAGCGAACAGACAAGTAGTCCCAGGAAAAACAGGGGTTTACGCTTCACTTTAGATCCTCCTAAGGGAATTCGGGATTGGAATATTAGTAACAAGAAAACGAAAAATAAAAATACCTGATGGAGCTATAACGCTGAGGAAGCATACGCTTAATCGAACCTAAATTCAATAGATTAAATTCATACACACAGCTGCGGCGTTTCTAAGCCATCCAATCGTTTCCGAATCCCGTCAAAGTGCGGTAGATTTATTCTTGTGGAAGTGTGTCTGCGCACGCCGCAATGAGGCAGGTAAATAATGGATTTTCTGGATTTTACAACTAAAGAGATCTTCAAACGTTACGCGAGTATCGTGGTCGGGCGGCCGATCTCTCCGGTGTTTCTAAACATACTCGTCACAAGCGTCTGCGACATGCGGTGTACGCACTGTTTCTTTACCGAGGAACTGGATGATCGTCCGCGAAAGAAACTGCAGATGAAGACTGATGAGATCGCGAAGATCTCTGAGACGCTCGGCGGAAATCTAGGCGTGTTGGTTCTCGCCGGTGGCGAACCGTTCACCCGAAAGGACCTGCCTGAGATCGTTAAATCTTTCTACGAGAACAACAAGCTCGATTCGGTTTACCTTATGTCGAACGGCCAGATCCATCAGCGGATCTTCCCGGACGTCACTCGCATCCTCGACGAATGTCCGAATCTGAACGTCACGGTTGCTCTCGGAATCGATGGGATGAAGGATGCGCACGAGAAGATCCGCCGCAAAGAGGGAAGCTGGGATAAGGCGATCCATACGGCGCGCACGCTTCAGCAGATGAAGCACGAGCAGTATCCGCAGCTCGACATTCAGACCTGCACCTGCGTGATGGCTTCGAACGAAGATACGATCTTTGATTGGTACGACTTCCTGAAGTATGACCTTAAGCCGGACAAGGTGAACATTAACTACATCCGTCCGCCGTCGGCCGATCCGAACGAGCTGAATTTCGACCCGAATCGATATTCGCAGCTTTCGCAGATGATCTTGGACGACACCAAGAATGCCGCCCTAAAGAACAATTACGGCGGCAAGTCCGGATTCTTCAAGGCAGCCGTCGATATCTATATGCACGGCCTGATCACAAAGACGAAAGAGGAGAACAAGGCTCAGCTGAAGTGCTACGCGGGAAGCGCCGGTGCGGTGATCTATGACAACGGCGTGCTTTCATCGTGTGAGAACAAGCCCGACGTTCTGAGTCTTCGCGACTACGATTGGGACTTCCAGGCAGCTTGGAAGACTGAAGCGATGGACGTTCGACGTAAAGAAGCCGGAGCCGGCTGCTATTGCACGCACGAATCGAACTGCTACTATCCATCGCTGCCGTTCAACGCCGGGCACTTGATCAAGATCAAGAAGCTCGAGAGCCAAATGAAGAAGGCGGCGAAGTCAGGGGTGTTCGCATCGGCTAGGGAAGTTGCTTTGAAAGCTTAAGCGAATGTCTCAGCCCAATCCTAAGATCCTCATCATATCGTCCGACACCGGCGGTGGACACCGTTCGGCGGCGAAGACGCTTGCGGACGGGTTAGACAAGTTTTGGCACGGCGAGTCGCTTGCGGTCAGGACGATGAAGGCGATCGAGGAATCGCATCACGTTACCGAGAAACTCGTAAGGGTTTACAACTGGCTGCTTCGCAACAAGCAGGGTTGGATGAAGTACTTGTATTGGGCGGTCAATCGCTTCCGCCCCGAGCAGCACGAGTTCTTCATGAAGCGCTGCATCGCGCCGATCAAAGCCTCGTTCGAAAAGTGGTGTCCGCATGTCGTCGTAAGCGTTCACCCTCTGACCCAGCACATCTTCGGCCGCATCCTCCGCGAACTTAATCTTTCCGACCAGATCCCTCTGGTGACGGTCGTTACTGATCCGTGTTACGGTTTCTGGAAGGGCTGGGCTTGCGATGACGTGTCGCTTTATCTCGTCGCGAACGACGAGGCGAAGCAGCAGTTAGTGGATTACGGAGTTTCCGAATCCCGGATAAAGATCTCCGGTATGCCGGTCGATCCCAAGTTTTGCGAAGTGGATGAAAAGGTCGCTCAAGAAGCACGCAGTGCTTTCGGACTCGACCCCGATAAATTCACGGTATTCGTCAATGCTGGCTGGATCGGCGGCGGAAACATTCCGGCGATCTTTCGGGAACTTGTCCGCGGAGAACTTGATGTTCAGGCGATATTTCTGGCAGGCAAGAATGAAGATCTGAAGCTTGAGGCTGAAGAGATCGCGAAATCTGCAAAGTTTCCGGTGAAAGTTATCGGCTACTCCGACGAGATCGAGAAATTGATGCAGTCCGCTAACGTGATGGTTTCTAAACTCGGCGGGCTGAC
>JAQSDP010000472.1 GCA_029945985.1 bacterium
AGCGGACAGGTCAGTCTTGATGAGGCGAAATCCATTATCGAGGCCTTTGTCACAACGGACATCAGCGAGGACCGGCACAAGCATCGCGTAGGAAAGATCGACTCTATCGATCGCGAGTACAGGAAATGACCAACGGAAATTACGACAGGCTGGTCGAGCAGATCACCGACCTGGTGCTGTCGCGGCTCGATGGCAACGGCGATGTGGAATGTGCCACATTTTGCTCGGCGGATGTTCAGCGGATCGTCGATGCGGGTGCCGAGCGGATCGGCGTTGTGCTCGGCGAGACCGCGACGGCTCATGATTGGGCAAGCCTTATCGACCACACTCTGCTCAAGCCTGACGCCAGCGAATCGGATATCAGGAAACTCTGCGATGAGGCCGCGAAATTCGGCTTTGCATCGGTCTGCGTGAATCCTGCATGGGTCAAGAAGGCATCGGAATTGCTTCGCGGCACGGGCGTACCCGTATGCACCGTGATCGGATTTCCGCTGGGGGCGACGCTGCCTGATGTAAAGGCGTTCGAGGCTCGGCGGTCGATATTTAATGGGGCTCGGGAGGTTGATATGGTCATCAACATCGGGGCGCTGAAATCGGGTGACGATTGTGCGGTTGAGGACGACATACGGGCAGTGGCACAGGCCGCGCATGAGAACGGGGTGCTGCTGAAGGTCATCATCGAGACGGCACTGCTGACGGACGCAGAGAAGGTTCGGGCGTGCCTTGCGTCAAAGAATGCGGGTGCCGATTTCGTCAAGACCTCGACCGGATTTGCAAAGGGCGGAGCGACGGTGGATGACGTCGCACTGATGCGTCGGACCGTCGGGTCCGCTCTTGGGGTGAAGGCTTCGGGTGGTGTGAAAGGGATCGACGATGCCCGTGCCATGTTCGAGGCGGGGGCGACTCGGATCGGGGCCTCGGTCGGCGTGAAGATCGCCCAGGAAGCGTCCGGGATCAAATCCACTTCTAGTACCTCCGCATACTGATCCTGGTGGTGAACCAACTTTGAAATTGTAAATTTGGAAACCGTCTTTCGGACAGGCGGGGCTAACGGAACTGGACGGTGTCACCGGGGCTTCGAAAACCGGCAAAAATCAATGTGGCACGTGCCACATTTGGGGTGAATAGTGAATAGGTGATAGTGAATAGTGCAAGAGATATCGGGTCACTATTCACTTTCCACTGTTCACGATCAACTGATCGTGGCGCGTGCCACATTCGGTTTGGAGCGGGGAAAAAGAACTCGGAGCAAACTGAGAGACCTGAGCGTGCTGAGTTGGCCGGAAAGTGTGCAAACACAATTGTACGCGCTGCAACGCGCTTTGGGTTCGGATCCGGGTGCAAATTTCGCAAAATGACCACCCTGCACCGCGACACTCGAGGAGCGCCGGCAACCCCAGCTACTCCCGCCACCGACTGTTTGCTCCGATGCAACTCCAGCCGTGACCCGAACGCCGCCGACGCGGCTCCGGACTTCACCCCGACACCTGCGGCGTGCGCCGGTCCCGAATGATGGTCGATCTGGGGCTTTATTGTGCAGGGAATTTGCACAGGATGGTGGTTCCGTTTCCCGGACTGGCCTCGACCTGGAGATCGCCGCCGATCAGCGCAGCCCTTTCGCGCATGCCGATGAGCCCGAACCCGCCGCGTTCATGAATTTCGTCGCCGTTCCAGTTTCCGTTACCATCGTCCTCGATCGCCAGACGTACATCGCCATTCACGCGGTCCAGCAGAAGGCCAATGCGACTTGCGCCCGAATGTTTGACGACGTTATTCATCGCTTCCTGGACGATGCGAAAGATGTTTCCCTCGACATCGGCCGTGAGGGCGGGCAGATCGGCGGGCGCGTACAGGTCAAATGCGATATTGTGGATGGCCGAGCATTCGCCGCCAAGATTGCGGAGCGCGGGGACAAGTCCGTCGGCTATCTCGGGCGGGCGCAGCTGCCAGGCAATGCTGCTTACTTCGCTGTCGAGAAGCTTCATTTTCTGGCAGACAGCTTTGATCTCGGCTATCATCGCCGGCTTGTCGAGGTTTGCGCCGCATATGCGTTCAAGGGCGAACCGTATGCCTGTCACTTCCTGCCCAAGTTGATCGTGCAGGTCGCGGGCGATCCGTTTTCGCTCCGACTCCTGAGTTTCGGCGATGCGCTTCCGGGTTTCGCTTGCGGCAGAATGCTTTAAACTGACCATCGCAAGCTTTTCATTCTCCGAGATCTGCCCGGCGGTCCACCACAGGACGCCGGTAAAAAGGATAATTTCAAAGACGATCCCTATGGCCGCTCCAAATGAGGCGTCATAAAAGCCCCCTTTGACACCAGACAGGAGAAGCCAGGTGAACGCGAAAAGGCCGATCAGGATCACTGGCAGCGCGCTTCTGAGCACCAGCCCTCCGCCGTCTCTTCTCAGCAGCGCGGCGATGAGGCCACGTTCGGGAATTGCAGCAGCGAGGCCGACGGCGGCGAGGCCGACCATGATTGCAGTCTGCATGGCTATCCCGGTCGCGAGCGGCAGCGTATAAAGAGCGCTGGCCCCGAAGATGTAGCCTGCGAGTGAGATCGACGCGATCGTCAGGACGACGAGGCTTATCGTCGCCGCGTCATGCCTCGTCCGTGCGAACGTGCAAAGGATCAGGGCGGTACCCACCAGAGCGAAGGACGCCGCCGCAGGAGGGCCCATCCGCCCGGGGGATGCGGTTGCCATCGCGCCTGGAACATCGCCAAAGAAGAGGGTATCGATACCGTAGTTAACGCCAAGGACGAATTGCGAAAGCGTAGCGGCGCCGATCAGAGCGGTGCACCCGCCTAAAATGCGAACAACAACTTTATATCGCGGATGATACGCGGCCAAAAGCACTGCGAGGCCGGCAAACATAAGGCAGAGCGACGCGTTAAATTTAGTCGAAATGGCATTGTTGTCCCAGTCGGCGAGTCCGGGAATGCCGGCTATCCAACCTACTGCGGATATGGCGCCGCCGGTCAGTACGAGCAGGGCGCAGATACGCGAGACCCACAGAAGCCTCTGAAGTGAAGCCTTCGCCGTACATCGAACGTAAGGGATAGATGCGAGTGATATTCCGTTGATTGATGCTACTGGCATTAGGTTAGCGTTAAATAGAAGCTGTTAAAGTCGAAATATCCGACATCAGCGGATTGGGCATAACCTACCGCTTGAACGATCTCACCTGATCCTGACGGTGCTGTTTGGGTCCTGGTCTTCAGCAAGGCGTCTCTTATACACTCCCCCCGGTGTAGCGATTGCTAGATTCCTGTTTGCTTGGTCTATGCCCCCGGTCAGAAGGTCGTAGGGCACGAGGTACGGAGCGGAGCCATCGCAGCCAAGGGTGTAGGGAGAGGCTGGTTGGCTTCCTGGAAAGCGAGGAGTTTTGCCCGCGCGTTGGGGGAAACGTTGTCGACGATCCTGATGATGGTGTCGGCCAGGTCTCCGAAATATGGTTTGACGAGATATTCGCGGGCTCCAGCGCCGAGACCGGAGCTAATATCGTTTTTGCCGCCATATCCGGAATAGAACACGATCGGGGTATCCGGTGAAAGCTCGTGGAGCTTTACGCAGAGCCCCAGCGTGAGCACATCCTGAACTTTTCCGTCAAGTAAATATAAATTGAACGACTCGCTGGTAGCACGCTTGAGAGCATTTTCAACCGACTGCACGGTGGCAACGTCGATATTCGCGAAACCTAGAATGGTCTCTACAAGCTCGCATGAGTCTTCGTCGTCTTCGACATAAAGAACGCGTAGATTTGTTTCCCTTTTCATCTTATGCTCCCGCTCGGGAACTGGAGCCCGAGCCTTGTCGTTTAAGTTTTCTAAATATCGGGCCGGGCAAAAGTAGTGACGATTCCGTTAAGGGTTTGCGAAGATGTCTGTGTCCGGGAGGTACTCCTTCCGGGCGGATCAATTCGATTCAACCTTATCGTTAGGCCAACTGTACTCTTCTCGGACGTAAATGGATGTGGGTTACCGCACATATATAAATATATCTTTCGCCCTTTTCTAGTGCCGGCCGGAGCGAATGACGTCCAGCTGAAAAATTGTTATGTATGTGCGGTATCGCACTGTTCTGCGAATGTCTTGGTGTATACTAGATTGTCACTCTTTTCTGATTTCCAATACTATTTGTTTCGTGATATGAAGTGCTTGAAGCACGCGAGTTTTGATGGCCCAGAAATTAACGCAAGAAAATGTCCGCAAGAATTACCTTCTAGCGTCGCTCAACGACGCCGACCTGGAGCGCATGATGCCGCACCTTTCGCTCGTTGATCTCGAACTTGGCAAGGTTCTTTACGAAGCCGGCGATAAGATGGATTACGCCTATTTCCCGACGACGGCGATCGTTTCGCTGCTTTATATGATGGAGAGCGGTTCGACGGCCGAGATCGGCGTTATCGGTAATGACGGTATCATCGGCCTCTCTTTACTGCTCGGCGGCGATACGACGACGAACCGGGCTGTGGTGCAGAGCGCCGGGAGTGCCTTAAAGATCAGCGCTGTCGCTGTGAAAGTGGAGTTCAGCTTCGGGAACGAGATGCACGACCTGATGCTGCGATATACGCAGGCGCTGATGACGCAGATATCGCAGACGGCGGTCTGCAATCGGCTCCACCCGATCGAACAGCAGCTTTGCCGCTGGCTGCTGCTGAGCCACGACCGGCTACATTCGGACAGGCTTGTGATGACGCACGAGCTGATCTCAAATATGCTCGGCGTCCGTCGCGAGGGGGTAACGCTGGCCGCGCAAAGTCTTGCGGCCCGCAACTTGATCACGAATCGGCGCGGTACGATAACCGTGAGCGACCGGAAAGGGCTGGAAGATGCCGCTTGTGAATGCTATGGAGTGGTCAAAACCGAGTACGACCGGATCCTTGGCTGGCGGCCTCCTCAGCAGGCTATCGTTAATGCGATGTCATCGAGTCGGGTCAAGTGATACGGTGCCTGGACCAGGTCGGTGCTGCAGCGCACAGAAGGCCGATCCGAACTCGAGTAATCTCGTAATTAGGATAGGTTGAGCCGAAGTTCTTTTTCAATCAGATCATTCGACATCAGAAACGGTTTACCGATCGTCTCTTGTGCCGTCTGTTGTTTTTGCAACGAGACCGAACAAAGAGAACGAACACGGGAAACTAGATGAACGAAAATCAAAAACCTCACAACCGGCTATTAGCCGCAATCCCTAAATCTGAATTCAAGCTCCTGTCAGGAAAGATGGAGTCCGTCCCCCTCGTATTCGGCGAGCCGATCTACGCAGCCGGCGAGGCAATAAAGCAGATCTACTTTCCAGAGAGCGGCATAATCTCGCTGCTATCCGAGGTGGATAAGGATTCGACGCTGGAGGTCGGAATTGTCGGGAGCGAAGGCCTGACGGGAGTTTCGGTATTTCTAGGTGTCGGCACCTCGCCGAATCGAGCGGTAGTTCAGGGCGCCGGAACTGCACGCACGATGTCGCCGCGTTCGTTCCTTGCCGCGTGCAGGTCGAGCGAAAAACTCTCGCAAACGGTCCGGAGATTTATTCATTCGCTGCTCACCCAGATCTCGCAATCAGCCGTCTGCAACCGGTATCACCTGATCGATGACCGCCTGTCGAGATGGCTGCTGATGACGCACGACAGGATGCGGTCCGATGAGTTTGAGATCACGCAAGACTTTCTATCCAATATGCTGGGCGTACGCCGCGAAGCCGTGAACAAGGCCGCCGGCGATCTGCAGCGTCGCGGCCTGATCAGCTACAAGCGCGGCCATTTGACCGTGATCTATCGCGCCGGCCTCGAAGCCGCCGCCTGCCCGTGCTACAAACTGATCAGACAACAATACGACTCGGCCTGAAACTTCAGTTCTGCCCGCCGCAACTGTGTGCGGAAGCGTACATACTACCCCGTTAGAATTCTCTATTCTTTAGATATATTAGTGGGCGATCTCTCAAAAAAGACATCGTCGGTCTACCAAAAGGATTTTTGAAAATTGATTGCTGCTGAAATATCAATCTTTTATCGTTCGTTACGAGCACCGTCACTCATTCTGAGTCTCGCTAGGAAAGTAAGTCGGATAAAACGAGCAGAGGAGTTTTTCCATGAGACCTAATATTAAAAATATAGTGACGGCGATCGCCATCGGGCTATTCGCTATTGTCGGGACAAGCAAACTGGCGAATGCTCAAGATAATCGTCGAAACGACGACCGCAAACAGGATCAGCGGGAAGCCAAACAAAGAGCGAAAGCCGCAAAAGCGGCCGCCAAAGCAGAAAACCAGCGCCTCGCGTGGGAGCGCCAGCAGCAGGCCGCGTGGACGCAGCGCAACCGGCAGGTTCAGATCATTCGCAGCGGCAACGACCGTTCGAACGGTCAGGGATATTACAACGGCAACGCGAACGACAATACGAACCGCGACGGCCGTTACCGCATCTATCGCAACGGCTCGTACTACAACACCGATCAGCGCGGAGCCGATCTTCTTCGGCAAGCAGTAAATCAGGGATATCAGCAGGGATTCCAGGCAGGACGAAACGACCGCGACGGCCGGAGAAACACTAGCTGGTCCAGTTCGAACGTCTATCGTACTGGAACCATGGGTTACCAGTCGTACGTTAACCAGAGCCAGTATCGTTACTATTTCCAGCAGGGCTTCCAGCGGGGTTATCAGGACGGTTCTAACAGCCGTTATGCAAATGACTACAACGGCCAGTATGAATACGGCTACTATAACAACGGCAGGCCAAGCATACTTGAGACGATCCTGAACTCGGTTCTCCGAATTCAGATTTATTAAGTCGCTCGCACTGTCGCGAGAAAAGCCTCCGGGTCACATCCCCGAGGCTTTTGTTCGCCGCAAAAGCAATGTCTGCTGATCATGGCCCGGGGCCGCTAGACGTAAAAAAAGGAGATGGTACGAAATTGCTTTCGACCATCCCCTGTAAAGGAAAATTCCCCTCAAAGTTTTAGGCACCTTTCGACACCACCCCTTGTTCGAGATCCGCGACTGACCAAACTTGGCTTCGTAACAAACCGAGTAATCTGACCCGTTTTCATCTGATCCCAATGAGAGGTTAATACACTGAGAATTCGCCGTCAGTGCGCTCTCGCACTTAAGGGGATGTTTTCTGGTGAGTGAAGGGAATCCCTCCGTCAGCCCGAGCGGCTGCCACGGGCACGCGGGACGCGTGCGGTCCAGTCGTTACAGGGAGAAGTTGTAGGTGATGACGCCTTTGGCTTTGATGGGGGTGCCGTTAAAGGTGGCGGGTTTGAATTTGGAGCGGTTGGCGGCGTCTTCGGCGGACTGGCGGAGCATTGCGGGCCCGGCGATCGCGTTGGCCTTGGTGACGTTTCCTTCGTCGTCTAGAGTGACCTCAACGGTGACCTTGCCGGTGACACGGGACTGGCGGGCGATCGGTGAGTAGGTCGGGGTGACGAGGCGAATGGCGCTATCTGAGCTCAGGCTGCCGAGATTTAGAAATTCGGGAGGCGTGGCGAGCCGGGCGGCCTCAGCCTTAGCGGCTTCGTCCTTCGCCTTGCGATCAGCTTCTTCCTTAGCGAGCTGTGTTTCTATCCGCTTTACTTCAGCTCTCGCGGTTTCGTTTGCCGAATCGAGATCAGATGCGGATCTGTAATCCGTGAGGGCCTTTTGCACGTCTCCAAGCTTTTCATACGACGCTCCGCGATTAAGGAATGCGACGGCGGTTTTCGGAGCGAGTTCGATAGCTTTGTCGTAATCCTTCACGGATTGATCAAACGAGTTTTTGGTGAACAGAGCCTTGCCCCGACTGACGTAAAGCGTCGGGTCGTCGGCTTTGATCTCGAGCGCTTTGTCGTAGTCGGCGAGTGCAGAATCTACATCGCCCTTTGCGAGGCTTGCATCAGCACGCTTGGAATAGAAGTCGGCGGGGGTCGGCGTTGCGACCGGCTTTACGGGGGGTGGGGGCGGCGTTGGCTTGGCGCTGCGAGCTCGGACGGCCGTGATCATACCTGCGTCGGCTCCGGTCGCGATCAATTCTTTCTCGATCTCAGGAGTGTTGACGAACGTCACACCACGCTCGGTGACCGCACGCGTGAGGATCTGATTGCGCTCCTCGATCGTGGCCTTTTTCGAGCGAAGGCCGATGAGTAGATCGGCCAAGCTGAGCGGCGGGTTCTGCGCGGCAGCGAAGGCGGCGAACGCGCTGAACAAGATCGCAACGAAGGAGGCGGAAAGGACTTTGCGGATGATCGGTAGGGGTTTCATAGCGGTGGATTAATTGTCGTTAATTAGATCGTCAGCGGTGACGGGTTTCTTTGCGGCCGGAGTCTTTGCGGGCTGAGCCGCCGGTTTTGCTTTCGCCGTCTGCACGGGCCTGGCTGTAGCCGGGGCCTCGTTACTTGGAGTTTCAGTCACGGTCGAGGCCGCGTTCGGCGTGAATGCGTTTACCTTTTGGGACTGCTGCGGTTCGGTTTGAACCGGTGCGGCGGCCTGCTGTTCAGGCTGTTGGGCCGGCGTTTGCTGATTCGGGGCGGAGACTGTCGGCTGAGGCGAACTGCCGCCGAGGAATACGAAGCCGAGTCCTGCGGCGATCAGGATCGCTACCGCGACTCCCGCGATCATAGTCATGGGGACGCTCGAACGCTTCGGCTGATCAATTTCAAAACTGAAGGTCTGCACCGGTTCGTCGTCGCGAACTTTCGGGCCCCGTTCTTCCTCAGTTTCCAGCAGGAATGTATCTTCGATGTCTGTGACCTTGGGAGCTTCGATCGCGAACGGCTGCGATGGTTCGGATTTTTTAGCGATCTCGCGAAGGTCGATCTTGGCTCGCGGAGATGGCTTTATCGACAGGTGAATGTCTTCCGCGACGTCGCTGGTGTCGTGCTGAATCGCGTCGGGAGCGGTCCGGACAGGTTCGAGTGAGATGCCGAGTAGATCGTCTTCTTGGGACGCCGTTGCGGCCGTTTCGGCTGATGAGTGGATCGCTTTCGCTTGTGCTTCCAGGCGGGCGCGTTCGGCTTCCTGCTCGCGAAGCATACGCTCAGCCTCAGCCATCTTCCGTTCTGCCTCGGCCCGCATCTCTTCGGCTTCCTTGAGCTTTTGTGCGAGGATCTCGGCATCCGTCGGTTGAGATACAGCAGGTGTCTCGACTGCCGCAGGTGGTTCGAAACCTGCCGGCACCTTGAGCTGCTGCGTATTCTTCATCAATTCCGCAGCCTCGTTCATTTCCTGAGCCTCGGTGGCTTCGCGTTCCTTGGCTCGTACAATAGATGTTCGCAGCACCTGACGCATGATCATCGCCGAATCAAAACGGTTCTCGCGTTTGATCTCGAGTGCACGCATGACTACGTCGGAAACTTCCGGGGCGACGCGGGCATCAATTGAGTTAGGCGATTTCAGCGGGTCGCGGTTGCCTTCTAGAAGTTCTATTGAACGCTCAAGCGGATCCACTGGGACCCGTCCGGTGAGCATGAAATAAATTGTCGCGCCGAGGGAATAGATATCAGCGCGGACGTCCGCCGCTTCTTTCAAGATCTTTTCGGAGCGATCGTCGTAGCTGCTGAGGATCACCTTCTGCGATGCGGCGTCGAGGCCTTCCCAGATGAGTTCGAGCGGTGAATAGTTGAGCGATCCGTCGTTGACGTCAGCAAGTGCGGTGGAGAGATGGTGTCCGGATTCGTCGGCGATCGTTACGCCGAGAAGTTTGATGCGTCCTGATGCGGCGAGTTTTATGTTCTTCGGGCACACGGCTCCGTGCAGCACTTGCGGGGTCTGGTTATGCAGATAGTTGACCGCGTCCAGGAGATGGTCGGCCCAGTCGAGGGCCTGCTCCAGGGAATATTGCTGAGCTTTCCCGGAGAGAACAGTGTGAAGGTCGCTGCCGTCGACGTCCTCAAGCACGAGGTATTGCCGGCCGACCTCTGAGTAGAAATCAGTGACCTGGAGGATCGAATCGTGCCGAAACTCGGAGATGCGGCGGGCGGCGTTTTCGAAGGCTAGTCGAGAATTCTCCTGCTGAGATAATGTCGTTACCTTACCGAGGCGGACGACGATCTCTTTGACGTAAACTTTCGCCTCCGACGTGGTGTCGTAGGCTGGATAGACTGCACTCGAGGCGGACTCAGCGACAGGCGAATCGATACGGTAACGGCCTTTTTGCAAGGCTTCAGTGGCAACTGACATAGGAATTTGTAAGAGAACTGGGGCGTGCGGTGGTGGCGGGTGAACTTCGTCCCAATCACATTATACGCATATTTGTTAAAAAGAAAAGTACTATGTTGAATAAGTTTGTTCAATCCGACGAATCAGGTCGAAATGGTCGAAAGATCGCGTTTCCATGAATAAATAGCGGCAGCAATGCGATAGTAACGTTGAAGGGAATTAAGATCTTGACGCGCGTCACGAATGCTCCGAATCTTAACCGGGAAAAATGATGACAGGCTGTGGGAAGCCTTTGAGGCTGAAGCTGTGCCGCATCTGCCAGACCTTTACCGTTTCGCCCGGTGGCTGGTCGGCGCTCGCGAAGATGCCGAGGATCTTGTGCAGGAAACACTCTCCGAGGCGATGAGGTCATTCCACAACTACGAACGAGGCACGAACTGTCGGGCATGGATGACGAAGATAATGTACAACCTGAACGGACGGCGGCTGCGGAAGCTCGGGCGGGTGAAGATCGTCAACGACACGGACGAGATGATCGCCGAGACGATCGCCTTCACCCCGTCAATACCAGCGACGCTGACGGACAGCGACATTATTTCAGCCGTACAGCGTGTTCCCGAAGCGTATCGGCAGATCGTGCTGCTCGCGGACGTTGAGGAATTTGCTTATAAAGAGATCGCGGAGATGGTGCAGATCCCGATCGGGACCGTGATGTCGCGGCTGCATCGGGGGCGAAAACTGCTGAGGATGGAGCTGGCGGAATACGAGCAGGAACGTGGGCAGGTTCGGGGGTCAATAAGATGAACTGCAGAGATTTTAGCGAGATCGTCGATTCTTACCTGAGCAACGAACTTCTGGTCGAGACGAATCACGATGTCATCCGCCATCTCGAACATTGCCGCGATTGCCGTGAGCTGCTGGCTGAACGTCGGGAGCTTCGAGCAAGGTTGAAAGGTGCAGTAGTGCGGGCGGATTATTCGCAGATCGATCCGGCGTTTGCGGTGAGGGTTCGAGATGAACTGCGGTCAAAGTTTGAGCGGCCGGCTCGGTCGTTTGCTGGGATGAGATTGGCCTTCGCGGGGCTTGCCGTTGTGATAATTGCTGTCATCGGGATCGCACTCTATGTTTTGAGCACTCGGAAGTCTACGGAGCAGGCTGTGCTTCCGCCGGAGGCGACACCGTCGAACGTCATAATACCGCCCGAGGGCACCCAGGTCGTGCCGGCCTTTCTGGTCGAGGTTTCACGGGATGCATTCGACGACCATAAAAATTGCGCACTCGCGCACAAGCTGAAAGAGCGGCCGATCTCGTTGGAGAAGGCTGCGAGGACGGTCGACGCGGTGAACCTTGGATTTGATCGAGATGTGATGGACGCCTTGCGTGAGCGGTTTGGCAATGACGCGAAGTTGATCAAGGCTCATTACTGCGTGATCAATGGGCGATATTTTACGCACGTCGTGGTGGCTCTCGCGAACCGAACGACTTCGGTGCTGCTTACGAAGCAGACTGACGCGGAGCGGGATTCGGCGGATCCGATGCCTTGTGGCTCGGATACGAATCTTTCGGCCGCATGCTTTTCGTCGGGCGGATACGCGGTGTTTGTGGTTTCGGACTCATTGGAATCGGAAACGCTTCAGGTAGCGAATACAATATCAGGAGCAGTCGCACGACACATCAGCAAGGCCAAGGTCGCGGCGTAGATAAAGATGAGCAAAGAAATAAAACCAAGCGAGATCACTCCCGAGAGCGTTTATTTCAATCGCCGCAATTTCATCAAGGCGGGCGTCTTTGCCGGGTCGGCAATTGCGACTGCGGGAGCTTATCGATTTTTCAATCCGCCTCCTCCGCCGGAGGTTGTCACGGCGCCGATCTCGAATATTGCTGAGAACAAATCGCTCTCATCTAATGAAGTGCCTGACTCGTTTGAGACGATCACGACTTACAACAACTATTACGAGTTTTCAACGTCAAAGGCCGGGCCGGCTCGGGCGGCTGAAGGGTTTGTGACGCGGCCGTGGACCATCGAGGTGGAGGGGCTGGTCGGGAAGCCGAGGGTTTTTGATATCGAGGAGCTGCTGCGGTTCGAGCAGGAAGAGCGGATATATCGCTTTCGGTGCGTCGAGGCTTGGTCGATGGTGGTGCCGTGGACGGGATTTCCTTTGAAGAAGCTGCTGGATCTCGTGGAGCCGTTGAGTACGGCGAAGTACGTTGCGTTTCAAACGTAC